>CANEVG010000004.1 GCA_947442095.1 Sphingomonadaceae bacterium | reverse complement strand
TGCTCACCTTGGTGGTGAGGGCACCCTCAGCCATCGCACAGATGCCGCTGGACGCAGCCCCGGGACTTGCTGGAATCTCAGGGCATCGTACTGCGTTTTGAAGTGCCATCCGCGCAGCTGCAGAAGCCATGCCCCAATCGGCAGTTTGGCTTCGGCGATGATCAAGGCGCCAATCGCGCCGGGAAAAACCCAGCGCCAGCTTGCGGGCGTCATCGAGCGAGCCAGCCAAGGCATCGAACACGCCGAGCGCAAAGCCTTTGCTGCCACTCTTGGCGCGTAGCAGCACAGCTGATACGACCATCGGAAAGTTCGAGGGGCCGGCAGGGCGGCTCTGCGAAACGTCCGGCCCGATCCCAAAGGCGCTATTGAGGAACAGTGCGCCGGTGGACTAACCGTCGAGTTCGGCGTTGAGATCAATGGGGCCAGCCTTTGCAGAGAGAGCCGGTTTTACCCGTCACTGCACCCAGGTCTCATAAACATGCGGCACTCCATCGGCATCAAGACTGCCGATCGTCTGATAGACTCCGGTTCGGCGCCCTGTGAAATCGGGGCCATCGACGGTAATCAGATCGAGGTACGCGCTCACTTGCTGCAACCCGATGGAAGCCCCTTCCAGATCGGCCTAAAGGTCGGCCCAGCCGACCCACACCAGCGCCGTCTTCGAGCCCGCCCTCGGCTGCTGCAAGTGCGTCTGCGGTTTAGGCTGCGCCGATCTTGACCATGGGCTGCGCCGCAACCGGACTGAACTCTGTGACGATCGCTGCAAGCACGGCAAGACTGAGGAGACGAACCATTGTATTCTGGGCCCAGCAACGGTCACTAAGTTTGCCTTCTTCCCCAGGTCAGGGAAAGAGTGCATCCGATCTGCGGCTTTTGGGAAGACATTGCTGCGGGCACCGTGTGCTTGCCATGCAGGCAGTGCCGGTATTGTGGGCGCTTGCGCAGATAGCCTGCAGCATTTTTGGGGATGACACCGGCGCAGGCATCGGCTAGCTGTTGTAGTACAACACAATCAGTTCATCCGGCGCGGCCTTGGGAGAGGATGCGAAAAAAAGTTGCACCGCGCCGGGTGTCCCGATCTTCCGCAGTTCACCGACATGGAAATCCGCCCTAGCCCGAAGGCTCAGGGCTTTTTTGTGTATTTTTAGAGAGCTCTCGGTCATGCCTCAGGCTGCAGGCCGGTTGGCCAGCAGGTTGTCGACGACGGAGGGATCGGCGAGTGTTGAGGTATCGCCGAGGTTGGCGACGTCGTTCTCGCCGATCTTGCGCAGGATGCGGCGCATGATCTTGCCTGAGCGGGTCTTGGGCAGGCCGGGGGCGAACTGGATGACGTCGGGCGTGGCGATCGGCCCTATTTCGGTGCGGACCCATTTCACTAGATCCTTGCGCAGCGCCTCATCCGGCTCGACGTCCGCGTTGGTCGTCACGAAGGCATAGATGCCCTGACCCTTGATATCGTGCGGCATGCCCACGACCGCCGCTTCGGCCACCTTGGGATGCGCCACCAGTGCGCTCTCAATCTCGGCCGTGCCCATGCGGTGGCCGCTGACGTTGATCACATCGTCGATCCGGCCGGTGATCCAGTAGTAGCCGTCCGCGTCGCGGCGGCAGCCGTCGCCTGTGAAATAGAGCCCCGGAAACGTCGTGAAGTAGGTCTGGAAGAAGCGGTCGTGATCGCCCCACACGGTGCGCATCTGCCCGGGCCAGCTGTCGGCGATGACGAGGCAGCCATCTGCTGCGCCTTCGAGCAGCGCGCCCTCGCTGGTGACAAGCTGCGGCTTCACGCCGAACATCGGCAGGCTGGCCGAGCCGGGCTTGAGCGCTGTAGCACCCGGCAGCGGGGTGATCATCGCGCCGCCGGTCTCGGTCTGCCACCACGTGTCGACGATAGGGCAGCGGCTATCTCCCACCACCTTGTGATACCACTCCCACGCTTCGGGATTTATCGGCTCGCCAACGGAGCCGAGCAGACGAAGGGACTGGCGCGAAGTGCGCTTCACCCATTCGTCGCCCTCGCGCATCAGCGCGCGCAGGGCCGTCGGAGCGCCGTAAAAGATCTCCACGCCGTACTTATCGACCACCTGCCAGAAGCGGCTCGCATCGGGGAAATTGGGCACGCCCTCGAACATCACGGTGGTCGCGCCGTTCATCAGCGGGCCATAGACGACGTAGCTGTGGCCCGTCACCCAGCCCACGTCTGCCGCGCACCAGTAAATCTGCCCAGGGCGATAATCGAACACGTACTCGTGCGTCATCGAAGCCCACACGGCGTAGCCGCCGGTGGTGTGGAGCACGCCCTTGGGCTTGCCGGTGGAGCCGGACGTGTAGAGAATGAACAGCGGATCTTCCGCGCCCATTTCTTCCGCCGGACAATCAGCGCTTTGCGCGGAAACGCCCTCAGCCCAATCCACATCGCGGCCTTCGACATGGCCCACATCCGTGCCGGTGCGCTGCAGCACGATCACGGTATCGACGCCGTGGCAGCGGTTTAGCGCTTCGTCGACATTGGCCTTGAGTGGCACCTTGCGCCCACCGCGCAGACCCTCGTCCGCCGTGATTATCACACGGCTGTCGCAATCGGTGATCCGGCCCGCAAGCGCATCGGGCGAGAAGCCAGCAAACACGATCGAATGGATAGCGCCGATTCGCGCGCAGGCGAGCATCGCGACTGCGGCCTCGGGCACCATCGGCAGATAGATCGTCACCCGCTCCCCGCGCTTCACGCCGCGCGTCTTGAGAAGATTGGCAAAGCGGCAGACGGCCTCATGCAGTTCGCGGTAGGTGATCCGCCGGTCCGCCTCTTCGGGCGAATCCGGCTCCCACAGTATCGCGATCTGATCGCCGCGTGTCGCCAGATGGCGGTCGAGGCAGTTGGCGGCCAGATTCAGGGTGCCGTCCTCGAACCACCGGATGCCGAAATCCGCCTCGCGGAAGCTTGCGTTCTTTACCTTGGTGAAGGGCCTGATCCAGTCTATCCGCTGCGCCTCCTCCCGCCAGAACGCCTCAGGCTCTGCCACCGAATGCGCGTACATCGCCTGATAACGCGCAGCATCAATCAATGCGGCTTCGGCCCATGCAGAGGGCACCGGGTAGATCGCATCGCTCATGTCAGGCCGTCCTCTTATCTCGTGGTTTTCAACTCTGTATAAGACGGATCATGCGGCATTTGCCAAGTCTTTCAATGCTCCGCCGCCATTGCGCAGTGCGCCATCCCCGAACAGGATTTGCGGTATCTGCGCCGGGTCGGTTTGGCGCAGCACGAAGGCGAGTTCGCGCCAGGCCGGCCCTTGCCCACCCGCGGATCCCTATGCTCAATTGCGCCAGTTCATTTCCGTGCACGGGGAAACTATAATGGGTGATATACCATCGAAATGCCGCGCCACGCGCATTCCGCAAAGGCCAAGCATCTGGCGAGAGGCGATAAAGTAGCATGAACGACGTACATGGCTGGCTCGAGGCTTTCGACCAGGCGCTTGGCTCTGGCGACAGCGAGGCGATTGCAGCGCTGTTCTTGGCCGAAGGGTTCTGGCGGGATCATGTCGCGTTTGGCTGGACGCTCGCAACGCATGAGGGCGGGGCAGCCATCGCTGCATTTGCCGCAGACCGCGCGCTCGCCACAGGCGCTTCGGGCTGGAAGAGCGAGGCGCCGGCCGGTGCGAGCGAGGGCTACATCAGCTTCGAGACGGCGCTGGGCCGGGGCAAAGGCTATCTGCGGCTCGTGGGCGACAAAGCGCTCACGCTCTACACTGCGCTGGTCGAACTGAAGGGCTTCGAGGAACCGCTCGGAACGCGCCGTCCGTCCGGGATGGCCGGTGATCCTGAAGGGCGCGGGCGCAGCTGGAAACAACTGCTGGGTGATGAGACCGCCAGCTATGCCGCCGGCAAAAACCCCTATGTGCTGGTGATCGGTGCAGGGCAGAGCGGGTTGGCGATCGGCGCACGGCTGCGGATGCTCAGCGTACCATGCCTGCTGGTCGACAAGTATCCGCGCATCGGTGACCAGTGGCGCTCGCGCTATGACTCGCTGACGCTCCATGATCCGGTGTGGTACGACCACATGCCCTATGTGCCCTATCCTGCGCACTGGCCGGTCTATAGCCCGAAGGACAAGGTGGGCGACTGGCTGGAATACTATGCCGGCATTATGGAACTGCCGGTGTGGAATTCCACCGAATGCGTTCGTGCGGCCTATGATTCTGCGCGCGCGCGGTGGGATGTGACCTTGCGGCGTGAAACCGAAGACGGCAGCCGCGAGCATGTGCTTCACCCGGACCATCTCATCATGGCGGTGGGCAATGCGGGCTTCGCCAAGATGCCGCAGATCCCGGACCAGCAGGATTTCAAGGGAACGCTGCGCCATTCGAGCGCGCATCCCGGCGGCGCAGAATTTTCGGGCAAGCGGGTCATCGTGATCGGGGCGAACAACAGCGCGCATGATATCGCCGCCGATCTGGTGATCCACGGCGCGGAGCCGGTAATGATCCAGCGCTCCTCGACGCATATCGTACGCCAGACGACGATGACCGATGTCATGCTCAAACCGCTCTATTCGCAGGAAGCGGTCGATTCCGGGATGACGACCGAGCGGGCCGATATGATGGTGGCGTCGGTGCCGCTGCGGCTTTCCGAAGCAGGGGCCAGGGCCACGTGGAACGCGCTGCAGGTTTCAGAGGCCCCCTTTTACGAGAGCCTGACGAAGGCGGGTTTCGCGATCGATTTCGGCGAGGACGGGACCGGTATCGCGATGAACTTTCTGCGCACCTCATCCGGATATTATCTTGATGTGGGAGCCTGCGACATGGTCATTGATGGGCGCATCGCGGTGCGCTCGGGTCTCGCTATCGACCGGCTCGTCGAGGATGGACTGATCCTTTCGGACGGCAGCCACGAGCGCGCCGACGCGATCATCTGCGCGACGGGCTTCGGCACGATGGCGGAATGGGTGTCGCGGCTGATCAGTCCTGAAGTGGCCGATCAAGTGGGGCCTTGCTGGGGTTATGGCTCCGGCGTCAGGGGCGATCCGGGTCCGTGGGAGGGGGAAATCCGCAACATGTGGAAGCCCACCGCCGTGCCGGGCCTGTGGTTCATGGGCGGCAACTTCGCACTGGGGCGCTATTATTCGCGGCTGCTCGCGCTGCAACTCAAGGCCCGGTATGAAGGCCTCCCAGTGGAGCCCTATGCCGCGTAAGAGGCGCTGCTAAAGCTGCCAGTCATCCCGCGTTCCAGTGGCACCGCCAGAGGCTTTGGCTGGAACGTATGGTCGGGGAGACAAGATTCGAACTTGCGACCCTCTGCTCCCAAAGCAGATGCGCTACCAGGCTGCGCTACTCCCCGACTGGCCATGGCCCTAAAGCAAGGGGGCAGTGCGGGGCAAGGCGCAATCGTGCAAATCGCCCGCATAAATTGGCTGCAAAGATCGGGGCTATGGCGAAGGCCGAGTGCCGCGTCGCAAGGTTGCCGACTTGCGAATGTCTCCAAATCGACGTAACTTTTGTTTGGGTGATTGGGCTCCTGCGGGCGGTGCGAAACGGACCGGAGCGTTTTGTGAGCAACGTCCTCATGCGGCTGCGATGCATGATCGGGCATCATTCCCCTTCACGGCGTAAGATGCATTATGATGGGCACCTCAAGAGCGGGCCCTGCAAGTATTGCGGCATGGCGCTCGAAAAGGCGGCCAACGGGCTCTGGCTGCTGAGGCGCGAAAGCTAGAGCCTGCTCCGGTGCTGCTCCGTTTCAGTGTAACTCAAACAGATTTTAGCACGCAGTTGACCTTCGCGCAGGCGGTGTCCAAGTCGGAACGGCATTGACATTTCAGCCGCCGACAGGAGCGACCATGACCAGTTGGACTTCCACAGACCCGATGACCGGTGCCGTGGTTTGGCAAGGTGAGGATGCAGATGTCGACGCGGCGGTGGCAGCCGCACGCGCCGCGCAGCCCGCCTGGGCGCTGCGCCCGCTGGCCCAGCGCATCGCCGTGGCGCAGCGCTATGCCGCTGCGGTGGCCGAGAACGCCGAGGATTTTGCCGTCGTCATCGCGCGCGAAACCGGCAAGCCGCTGTGGGAAGCCCGCACCGAAGTCGGCACGGTGGCGGCCAAAGTCGGGATCTCGATCACCGCGCAGGCCGAACGAGCGGGCGAGCGCCATGCCAAAGCGGGCGGCATCGGGCAGGCGCTGCGCCACAAACCACACGGCGTGCTCGCGGTGCTCGGGCCGTACAATTTCCCGGCGCACCTGCCCAATGGCCATATCGTGCCTGCACTGCTGGCGGGTAATGCCGTGGTTTTCAAGCCGTCCGAACTCACCCCTGCTTCGGGTGCTTTCATGGCAAGGCTCTGGCAGGAAGCGGGCTTGCCGGACGGACTGCTGGTGTTGGCACAGGGGCGCGCCGATATCGGCCGCGCGCTGGCGGCGCATTGCGGGCTCGACGGGCTGCTGTTCACCGGCTCGTCGAACACGGGCCTTGCGTTGCACCGGACCTTTGCCGAGCGGCCGGACCGCATTCTCGCGATCGAGACCGGCGGCAACAACCCGCTGATTGCGTGGGATGTGGCCGTAGGCGATGTACCGGCCGCGGCATCGCTCATCATCCAGTCGGCCTTCCTTTCCGCCGGCCAGCGCTGCACGTGCGCCCGGCGGCTCATTGTCGGGCCGGGCTCTGATGCGCTGATCGAGGCCGTGGCGGCGATGGCCGACAGGATCATCGCGGGCGGGCCGTTCGATGAGCCCCCGCCGTTCATGGGGCCAGTGGTCGACATGGTCGCCGCAGCGCGGGTGGAGTCGGCGTGGGGCGCGCTGGTGGCGATGGGCGGTAGCGTCATCCGCCCGCTGGTGCGCCTGCGCGAAGGCACGCCGTTGTTGTCTGCGGCGATTATCGACGTCACCGGCCTAGCCGTGCCCGACGAAGAGATTTTCGGCCCCGTTCTGCAAGTGATCCGCGTTGCCGATTTCGAGGCCGGAATGGCTGCCGCAAACGCCACGCGTTTCGGCCTTGCTGCAAGCCTGATCGGCGGCGATGCGGCGCTATACGAGCACTTCTGGGCTGCCTCGCGCGCCGGGGTGGTCAACTGGAATCGCCCGACCAACGGCGCGTCTTCCGCAGCCCCATTCGGCGGAGTCGGCATCTCTGGCAACCACCGGCCGAGCGCTTATTATGCGGCGGATTATTGCGCTTGGCCAGTCGCCAGCCTGGAAAGCGCGGCCATCGCGCCTGCGGCGCTGACGGGCCTGCGCGGTTAATCGGGGAAAATGGTGGGCCCGGCAGGATTCGAACCCGCGACCTAGCCGTTATGAGCGGCCAGCTCTAACCGCTGAGCTACAGGCCCACGAAGGCTAGCCGTTAGTTTGCATAGGCCGTGTTGGCAAGCGGCTCAGGCTTCTGCGGCTGCCAGAACCTCGCGCACGCTTGCCGGGCGGATCTGGCGCTTCTTGAGATAGGCAAACACCGCGCGCCACCAATCATAGAGCTGGTCCAGCCCCTGGGCATCGTGAACATAGGGCGTCATGCCGGGGCTGAGCGACGGGCTGTGGAACGAGAAGACCAGAACGGGCAGGCCGTCGTCGATGGCGATGTCGATCCCCTTGATCGCTTCCTCGATGCTCACACCTTCCGGGGTCAGCGGAATGCGTTCGAGCAGCGCTGCGCGGGCAAGCAGGCCGCGCATTTGCGGAATGCGCCAAAGCAGGGGGTAGAGCATCCGGCCTTGCTGGCGCAGCATGCCCCAGAACACCGTGGTGAGCGGCAGTTCCATCAGCCCTTTGCTGCGGTCGATCCACCAGGGCACAAGCGGGTGGTCACGGAAATTGGGCCCGCCACTGGCGCTGTAGTCGAACCGCGCGCGAACCGACGTGTCGATCGCAAGGCCTGCATCGGAAAGGATCCCGGCGCTGGCCGGACCCACCCCGTAACGCCCGGCGCGGTAGATGAGCGGCGCGGCGCCGAAAGCGGCCTCGATCGCATCGCGCAGCGTGTTGAACTTGGCAGCCTCAAGCTCTGGCGGTAGATTGCCGGCATAGCTATTGAAGCTGTTGACTTCTTCATCGTGCGGCGGGCTGACCCAGGGGTGCAGTTGCACGCCGACTTCAGCGCGGCCGGCCGCAACCGCCCCGCCCAGCGCCTCAACCGCCGCCGGATCGGTCACCACCGGATAGTCGATCAAATAGATCGGCTTTACTCCCTGTGCTTCGCAGAACTGTTGGAACCGGGCGAGGCGCGGCACGTGGCTGAGCCCGTGGCCGGTGCGGCCAAGCGGCTTGCCCCAATCAAACTCTTCCTCGGTATCGACCGTTACAATGAAGCGTTGCCCGAAATCGGGTGCAAAGCGGACGACGTCGCCCTGCTTCGGAACAGCAAGAATATTCGGGAGCATATCTGGGAGAATATCTGCCCGCGCCACGCCCCGTCTATCCCCGATCGGATCTAACCCGCCTGTCCGGCGAGACTGGTACTTTGGCTAAGTCTCTGCCGGGCTGCGGTCAAGAGCGGGAGTACAATCTGCAGCTCCGCTCGGTCCTGCCCTGTGTCCTCACGTGCGAACTGTCCGCCTGCGCAGCGAATTTCCGCGGCGACGAGGCGGAGCGCAAAGCCTGTCCCCAGGATCGCTGTCCCGCCACCCGCAGCAAGCGCAGTATCCTCTCGCATCGCCAGCGCGTCCGGCAGAGGCAGGGTGAGCTGGGCGGTGGTACCACCAAGTGGCAGGGTGACCTGCAGCGCGATCCGGTCGCCCTGCGCCATTGCACCGGCCATCAGCGAAAGCAGCCGCCACAGCGACCGTTCGAGCTCGGCCGGGGGTATTGCAACAAGTATGGGGCCTTGGGGCATGTCGCACTGCAATACAGCCTCACACGGGGCGAGGACGGGTTCGAGTTGGCTGACAAGGCGGCTGAGCATACTGGCCAACTCGGCCTGGTTTTCGCCTACACCGGTCTGTGCCGACGAGCTTTGCCCTGTCGCAAGGCCGGCTTCCAGACCGATCAGGCGTTCGATATCCTCAAACCCCGCCAGCATGCGCGCCGCGTCCGATGCTATCCCGGCGGCAAGGCTGCGATACTGATGCGGCGTGGGGCCCATGACCTGCTGCTGGATCAGCTCAGAATAGCCCTGAATGGCATTAATCGGCGTGCGCAGTTCATGGAGCAACTGGCGTAGCCGGTCGGCATTGCGGCTGGCCTCATCATCATTCGCCGCAGCAGCCGAAACCACTGGCACCGGGCCTGCTTGGGCGGCATCCGCAGAGGGGCGGCGAAGGCGGGCCTGATAACCCAGGAAATGGCCACTTTCCGGCGCGAACAGCGGCACCGCGTCGATCTGCCACGCGCCAGCCACAGGGGCGCTGCTCTCCAGCGAAAGCAGCCCGGCGATGATAGGCCGCCGTGCCCGCGCGGCGCGGCTGCTTGCAGCATCGCACGCCGCTGGTGCATCGGCATCAGCGGAAAAGGGCCGGAGGCCAACCAGCGCGGAGGCATGCGCGGCATCGGCGGCTATCACAGTGCCATCGCTGTCCAGCCGCAGATCGAGCGCGGTTACCGGGCGCGCTGCGGTCAGCGGCTCGTCGGCAAAGGGCAGGCGGCTCTGGCCAGCGGCTTCGATGGCCTCTGGCAACGACCCGCCACCTTGATCGGCGCTGCGGGCGCGGCGGAACGCCTCGATCCGCTGGATGATCGCGCCGATACCCTCGGCCTGCGGTGCGGGCATTGGATTTGCGGCGGCGGGGGCGAGGTGCGCCGGCTGGGCGGCGCTCTCTTCGGCCGGGAGCTCTGGAGGGGCGGGCGCTGCCATCACTAGCGGTTCGAAACCGGCGGGCAGCGGTAGGGCAAAGTCGGTAATGCCGAAGCGGGCCAGAAGCGCTTCCACTGCCGGGCCAAGATCGCGGCGGTGCCGCAGGAACCCGCGCGCCTGCACGGGCAGGTCGGGGATCAGATCCAGCCATTCCTCCTCGTGCAGGCGGGCCGCAACGATGGCGGAAAGTGCCACTTTGGGACTGGCGGCACCGAAATGCCTGACCAGACGTGGTGAACGCAGCGTGCACGTACCGATAAGGGCGGCGCTGGCAGCATCGCCCAAAGCGGCCCGCAGCGAATCGATCCGTTCCATCGCCGCGCCGTGAAGCGGGGTCCATTGCGTGTCCGAGGTGCGGGCCAGAAGATCGACCAACTGGCGCAATTGCGTGCGCCTCGCACCCGTACCGGCCGCGGCAGTGCGCAGCACGGTTTCGAGGCGATCATCGACAATCATGGTTGCTCCATGGCAAGGCGCTGGGGACGGGGCGCGTGCGCCGCTCCCGGTCTGGTTAGCCGGACCCTAACAAATTGCACGGTCCAGCAAAGCGCCCTGTTGATTGCGTTGCATTGTGGGACGATTGCGATATTAAACAATAAAATTATCGTTCGCAGCCACACAAGGTGTGGAAAGTTACCAAGATAGGCGCGAATATGCCATCCACGCCTCGCTTCGGCAGGGCAGGACGCGGCGGGCGTTAACCAGCAAGACCACACAGACCTGATAACCGGCACCAATCAGGCAGTGGCATCAGGGCGAGTAGGGCAAAGAGGGATCATGGCAACACTCGACGGGATCGATCGGCGGCTGCTGGCCGAATTGCAGGACGAAGGCCGCGTCACAAACGTCGAACTGGCGCAGCGCGTGGGCCTCACCGCGCCGCCGTGCCTGCGCCGGGTACGCTCGCTTGAGGAGGCGGGCGTGATCCGCGGCTATCATGCCGATCTCGATCCCTCCAAGCTCGGCTTTGCGATCACGGTGTTCGCGCTGGTCAGCCTGAAAAGCCAGGCCGAGGAATCGCTCCGCCAGTTCGAAGAGCATATGCGCACCCTGCCCGATGTGCGCGAATGCCATATGCTCAATGGCGAGATCGATTTCATCCTCAAGATCGTCAGCCGCGATCTGCAGAGCTTTCAGGAATTCCTCACCAGCAAGCTGACGCCCGCCCCCAATGTTGCAAGCGTGAAGACCTCGCTTACGATCCGCACCGCCAAGCATCTGCCGGGCGTTCCCCTCGGCGATTGATGGGGCTTGAGTTCAAGGGGAAACCCTTATTTCCGTGTTCATCGGGGGGCTGGGCCCACAACCGTCGGGGCAGAGCCTGCAATAACCCGGCTTGATCGAAAATACCGAACTTGCAGTCTCGCCCAATTTTCCGCCGGTCAGGAAATATTCTTAACCGTCATCGGCTGGTCCGCGTCTTAATAATGTGAATTACGCCATTCACAGTTAAACAAGACGCCGCGTTCTTAACCATTTTGGTGAGGAAAGGAGCGGCTGAGGAACTTGAGTGGCGGATTTTGTCAAGTTCAGCAGCGCATTTAAGGTCAGCATTCAGGCCGCTGTATTCCAGGACTTCCACTCGATCACTGGCCTTACGGGAGGCGGATTTGTCGCGGCATTGATGGACACGTCCGGTTCGAACTGGCTGGGCAGGGCGAGGGCCCACATCTTCAATGTGGCCGGGCAGGCGGTGGGCGCCGAATTCGCGATCAGCACTGGGCCAATCACCAACGGCGCGGCAACGGAGCAGCCGTTCCCCGCGATTGCCAGCCTTGCTAGCGGCGGGTTCGTCATAACGTGCACCGAGGCGGGCACGCAGGCAGACTAAAAGATCAAGGCGCTGGTCCACAGCGCCAGCGGCGCGGTTGTGACCCCGGCATTCCTTGTCAACAGCGAAACCTGGCCGCAGCAGGGCGGCAACAATCTGCCCGGGCGGCATAGCCCTGCGACCACGGGCTTCGCTGGCGGCAGGTTTTTGGTGACCTGGCAGGACTATGCCGGCAGCGCCAGCGGCAGCAGCGGCTCCAGCCTCCTCGCACAGCTCTACACTGCGTGCTGCGTGCTTTCAGGCGCAGCGTTCCGGTTGAACACCCAGACAAATCAGGATCAGTCCCAATAGGTCGTCACCAGCCTGACGGGCAGCGGTTTCGTTGCCACGTGGATCGATGGCAATGTGGTCGATCCCCTGACCGGCCTCCCTGCGGCCACCATGAAGGCGCAACTGTTCAATCCAGCCGTAGCAAGAGCGGGCGCAGCGAGGTGCTGATCGAAGCCAAAGTGCTGAACGATCAGAGCTTGCCGACGGTCACGGGGCTGACGGTCAATTCTGACAACAGCCTGCTGGCCGTGATGGACGGCGATGATACGCTGAACGGCGGGCTTGATGTCGATACGCTGTAGGGCAGCATCGGCAAAGACCGGCTGATTGGCGGCGACGGCAAAGATATCCTGAACAGCGGCGCCGGCGCGGATACCTTCGTGTTCGATACGGCTGCGAACGCCGCGACCAACTTCGACACGCTGCAGGACTTTGCTTCGGATAGCGATGTGCTGGCCTTCCGGCACGGGGTATTCTCTGCCTTCAGCGTGACGGGCGGAATCAGCGTGGGTGCGTTCTGGTCGGGCGCCGGGGTGGACAAGGCGCACGATGCGAGCGACCGCTTCAACCACACCACCACCGGCGTGCTGTGGCAGGACCGCGTTGGCACCGCATCGCCAGCCGCCGTGCAGGTGGCGACGCTGACCGGGCAGCCGCCCGCGGCGTTCGGGGATTTTCTTATCTTGGCGTGAGCGGCCGAGCGGGGCCTTCTTCCACCCCGGGCTGCTCCTTTCGCGTTCCGTCCGGGAATGTCGCTTACGGATGGACCTTGCGACGAAGCAATGCCATGACCCGTGCATTGACGCGGGGAGTACATTCATGTCGTTTTCGTTCTATGATGCCGTCGTCCCGACCAACCTTCAGATATTGGCTGCGGTTGATGCCTTGATGGGCAAAGCGGCAGCGTTCTGCACCGAGCAGGGCCGCACCGAGGCAGACCTGATCGACGCGCGCCTTGCGCCGGATATGTTGCCGCTTGGCTATCAGGTGAAAAGCTGTGTCGCCCATTCCATCGGCGGGATCGATGGAGCCAAGGCAGGCAACTTCTCGCCAGACATGACCCCATGGCCGACCGATTTCGCAAGCCTGCGCGCCGATCTGCAAAGCGCCGCCACCAGTCTGAAAAGCATCGATCGCGAAGCGTTCGATTCGCTGGCGGGCTGCGACACCCAGTTTTCTTTTGGTGAGATGGTCATGCCCTTCACCGGGGCAAACTTCCTGCTTTCGTTCAGCCAGCCCAACTTCTTTTTCCATGCGACGACAGCTTATGCCATTCTGCGGGCGCAAGGCGTAAAGGTGGGCAAGCTCGATTTTATCGGAATGCCGCGTATCAAGACTGGCGGCTGAGCGCGGGGTCTTTGCGCCTTCGTTAGCCCTGCTTGGCGATCATCCGCGCCAACGCGGTGCGGAAGCGGTGCGAAGCGAGGTCATTCTTGAGGTCGATGGTGGGCTTGGAGCTGGTGTCCATGCCGATCTGCACGGCGTTCAGGATCACCCGGTCCTCCTCGAATGCGTGTTTCACGTCGTCGGTAAGCTTGCGTGACACGGCTTCGTCATTGGCTGCAAAATTACGCAGCTGGAACCAGAAATAGCGCGACTGGCGCGCGTTCACCGGCGTGATGAAATTGAAGCTGTCCATCAGGAATGCGTCGGCGTGCAGCGGCTGGCCTTTTCCGCCGGAGCCTGCAGGCACAAACACCGCTTTGATGATAGCATTGGCCGGATAGCGCACTTCGTAGTGCTGCAAGCGGTCGGCTCGGCCTGCGAACTTCAGA
This sequence comes from Sphingomonadaceae bacterium, assembly GCA_947442095.1. Taxonomy (GTDB): domain Bacteria; phylum Pseudomonadota; class Alphaproteobacteria; order Sphingomonadales; family Sphingomonadaceae; genus Novosphingobium. The sequence goes on along the minus strand of CANEVG010000004.1, from coordinate 17,322 downwards.
TGCTTGGCATAGAACGGCGCGGGCTCGACATCGAGGAGCCAGCGTGCGGCAGTCACGCCCTCGGGCCGAGAGGTCGTCTCGATCGGCACGGCCGCGCAGGAGGCATCGGCAAACGAGCCGGGATGCACCCAAGTGACATGCGTCGGATCGAGTAGGTTGTCCGCCACATAAAGGTAGTGGCAATCGAGCGGCATGACCGGCCCGCGATTATAGCCCCAGCCCGGCGAGCCCCAATGCGGTATCTCGACGATCAAGGCCGGATCGGCGCGGACGGGATCGCCCATCCAGATCCACACCAAGCCATAGCGTTCGGCCAATGGATAGGCGCGCACGCAGGCCTTGGGCGGAATGGCGACTGAAGTTGGCGCAGCAACGCAGGCGCCAGCGGCATCGAACGTCAGCCCGTGATAGCCGCAGACCACCGTGTCTTCCACCAACCGCCCCATGGAAAGCGGCAGCATGCGGTGCGGGCAGGCATCCTCGAGCGCGGCGCACTGGCCATCGGACGTGCGATAGAGCACCACCCGCTCGCCAAGGATTTCCAGCGGTGTAAGAGCGGCGGTTATCTCATCCGCCCAGGACGCAGCATACCAGGCGTTCTTCAGGAAGCTCACTCAGCGCTGCCCGCCGCCTGTTCGTGGTGGCGGATCACTTCCTGGATGATGAAGCGCAGGAACTTTTCGCTGAACTCCGGGTCGAGCCGCGCGTCTTCCGCCAGCCCCCGCAGCCGCGCGATCTGGCGCTCCTCGCGGCCCGGGTCGCTCGCGGGCAACTGGTGCAGCGCCTTGTAGGCCCCCACCGCCTGCGTGATGCGAAACCGCTCGGCCAGGATGTGGATCATGGCTGCGTCGATATTGTCGATGCTCTGGCGGAAACCTGCCAGAACCGGATCTTCGCTCATCCTGATCCCCCATTCGTCTGCCGTGTCCAAAGGTGCCGTAAGGCCACTCCGGCGCAACTTGCATCTTGCCAAGCGCGTGCGGGCAGGCCAAGCGAGCGGGCGATGACCGCGACCATCCACTCGATACCCCGCCGCGCCGAGCCTTCGTTGCAGCCGCTTATGGCGCTCGTGGCCGAAGGCATGAACAGTGTCAACGAGGCGATCCTCAGCCGGATGCAATCGCGTATCCCGTTGATCCCGGTGCTCGCGGGCCACCTCATCGCTGGCGGCGGCAAGCGCATGCGGCCCATGCTCACCCTCGCGAGCGCCTCGCTGCTCGGCTATGGCGGCAGCAGGCACTACAAGCTGGCCGCGGTGATCGAGTTTATCCACACCGCCACGCTGCTGCACGATGACGTGGTCGATGGATCGGGCATGCGGCGCGGCAAGAAGGCCGCGAACATTGTCTATGGCAACCCGGCCACTGTGCTCGTCGGCGATTTCCTGTTCAGCCGCAGCTTCGAGCTTATGGTTGAAGACGGCAGCCTCAAGGTGCTGCGCATCCTCTCCAATGCCTCCGCCGTGATCGCGGAAGGGGAAGTGGACCAGCTCGTCGCCCAGCGCAACGTGGACACGAGCGAGGAACGCTACCTCGCGATCATCAACGCCAAGACCGCCGCGCTCTTCGCTGCCGCCTGCCGCATCGCCGCTGTGGTCGCCGAACGGGACGAGGCGGTCGAACTCGCGCTCGACAGCTATGGCCGCAACCTCGGCATCGCGTTCCAGCTGGCCGACGATGCCATCGATTACGATTCCGACGCCGACGAAATGGGCAAGGACCAGGGCGACGACTTCCGCGAAGGCAAAATGACCCTCCCCGTGATCCTCGCCTACGCACGCGGCACCGCCGAGGAACGCGCGTTCTGGAAGGACGCCATCGCCGGCGACTGCACCACCGATGCCGACCTCGCCCACGCCATCGCCCTCATCCGCAAGCACGGAGCCGTCAACGCCACCCGCGAACGCGCCCGGCATTATGCGCAGCGCGCCATCGACGCGATCGCTGCGTTCCCGGCCAGCGCCGCCAAGGCCGCGATGACCGAAGCGGCGGAATTCGCAGTGGCGCGTCGGTTCTAAAGAGCCTCCGGCGGGGAAGGGCCATGGCCCTCCCCCGCCGGAGGCTCTTTTTGTCTTCTCAGCCGCAGGCGTGAAAAAGCCACTTCGCTTGGCGTAGAGGCTGGGTTTTGGTCGGTTTTGCGCGGTTCCCGTGTGTTGTGGTGCGGCTGGTGGGTGGCTTTGCGTAGGGCGGTTTTCCACCTCCAATGCCTTCGGCGGTTCCCCTGCCCATTTGTGCTTTGCAAAAATGGGCAAGTTTTGCGGTGGGGTCGAGACTCGGCCGCTTGGGGAGGAATGCCCGTCCCCGCCCCCTGCCGAAGGCGGGAGGGGGCAAGAAAAAAGCCCCTCCGGTTGGGGAGGGGCTTAGGGTTTGGTGTTTTCAGGTTGGGGTTCGCGTGATGACGCTCCCTCTCCCAACCCTCTCCCCTGAGGGGGAGAGGGCTTTTTGGGTCAGGCAATCAATGCCCCGCTTGGGCCGCCAGGGCTGCTAGGAGCAGCAAGGCGACGATGTTGGTGATCTTGATCATCGGGTTCACGGCGGGGCCGGCGGTGTCCTTGTAGGGATCGCCTACGGTGTCTCCGGTGACGGCGGCCTTGTGGGCTTCGCTGCCCTTGCCGCCGTGGTTTCCGTCTTCGATGTACTTCTTGGCGTTGTCCCATGCGCCGCCGCCGGAGGTCATCGAGATCGCGACGAAGAGGCCGGAGACGATCACGCCGAGGAGCAGGGCGCCGAGTGCGGCGAAGCCGTTCTCCTGGCCGGCGACGGCGGCGATCACGAAGTACACCACGATCGGTGCTAGCACCGGCAGCAGCGACGGGATGATCATTTCCTTGATCGCGGCCTTGGTTACGAGATCGACGGTGCGCGCATAGTCCGGCTTCACATCGTAGGTCATGATGCCGGGGTTTTCGCGGAACTGGTCACGCACGTCTTTCACCACGTCACCCGCGGCGCGGCCCACCGCGGTCATGCCCATCGCTCCAAAGAGGTAGGGCAGGAGCGCGCCGAGCAGAAGACCGACGATGACATAGGGGTTTTCGAGGCTGAAGGAGACCTGGAGATCTGGGAAGAACTCCTTGAGGTCGGTGGTGTAGGTGGCGAAGAGCACCAGTGCGGCGAGGCCCGCCGAGCCGATGGCATAGCCTTTGGTGACGGCCTTGGTGGTGTTGCCAACCGCATCGAGCGCGTCGGTCTTTTCGCGGACCGAATCGTCGAGCCCGGCCATTTCGGCGATGCCGCCGGCGTTGTCGGTTACGGGTCCGTAGGCGTCCAGAGCCACGACCATGCCGGCGAGTGCCAGCATCGCGGTGGCGGCATAGGCGATGCCCATGAGGCCGGCGAGCTTGAAGGCGATGATGATGCCGGCGCAGATGACGAGCGTGGGCATGGCGGTCGATTCAAGGCTGATGGCAAGGCCCTGGATCACGTTGGTGCCATGGCCGGTTTCGGAGGCCTTAGCGATCGAGCGGACCGGGCGGTAGTTGGTGCCGGTGTAGTACTCGGTAATCCAGATGATGATCCCGGTGATGACGAGACCGAGCAGGCCGCAATAGAACAGTGTGCGGCCGTTGTAGGCCTGGCCTGCGATGGCGGCTTCCATGTCGCCGCCCAGCGAGTGGCTGATGGCCCACCAAATGGCGGGGATGGAGAGGACGGCGGTGACAAGAAAGCCCTTGTACATCGCGCCCATGATGTTCGTGCCGCCGCCGAGGCGGACGAAGTAGGTGCCGATGATCGAGGTGACGATGCAGACACCGCCGATGAGCAGCGGCATTGCCATGAGATCGAGCAGGTTCGGCGCGTTCTTGAGGAGGAGCGCGGTGAGGATCATCGTCGCGCCGACGGTGACGACATAGGTCTCGAACAAGTCGGCGGCCATGCCGGCGCAATCGCCCACGTTGTCGCCCACGTTGTCTGCAATTACGGCGGGGTTGCGTGGGTCATCCTCGGGGATGCCAGCTTCGACTTTGCCGACGAGATCGGCGCCAACGTCTGCGGCCTTGGTGAAGATGCCGCCGCCGAGGCGCGCGAAGATCGAGATGAGCGAGGCGCCGAAGGCAAGGCCGGTGAGGGCAAGGACGACGGTGCGGTCTTCACCGCCGACGCTGAAGCCGCCGGGGCCGGTGAGGTACCAGAACAGGCCCGCGATCGCGAGCAGCGCGAGGCCAGCAACGAGCATGCCGGTGATCGCGCCCGCGCGGAAGGCGAGCGTGAGGCCGGCTTGGAGGCCCGTTTGCGCGGCGGCGGCGGTGCGCACATTGGCCTTCACCGAGATGTTCATGCCGATGAAGCCAGCGACGCCCGAAAGCACTGCGCCGATGACGAAGCCCGCAGCCGAGATCGGCCCGAGCGCGACAGCGACGATGACGGCCATGATGACGCCGACGATGGCGATAGTTGTATACTGCCGGCGCAGGTAGGCTTGGGCGCCTTCCTGGATGGCGGCGGCGATTTCCTGCATCTTGGCATTGCCAGCCGGTGCGCCGAGCACCTGCTGGCTGGTAATTATGCCGTAGACAATGGCCAGCAAACCGAACGCGATTGCAGTTACAGTCAAGCTCACAATAGACACCCCCTATTTTTGACCGGCCTTTTTGGCCGGAACCCGTCGTTCGCGGGTCGGAGCGGGACGCTAATGCATAATTTGCCAGCCGCAAGCCTTATGTATGCATTTTTGAGGCTCGGCACCGGCCCGTTACCCGCCCATCCACCTATAGTGTACAATCCCGTTGGGTGGCCGTGAGCGGGAGCGGGCCGGTGCCGCACGATCCGGAACCTGTGTTTCGGATCAAAAGTCAGCCGTGTTCGTAGCCGAGGGGGCCTGCGGGCGGGGTTTCGCCGAGGAGGATGGGGTGGGCGCCGCGGGGGCGGACCTCGCCGATCTCGGTGGCGGTGCAGGGCGGGGTTTGCCCGGCGGGGAGCGTGAAGAGGAGTTCGTAGTCGTCGCCCCACCTCATGGCGTCGTGGGTGCGTTCCGGTGGCAGGCCGCGCGGGAGGGGGATGCAGGCGGGATCGAGCGAGAAGGTGACCTGGCTGGCCTCGGCCATGCGGGTGCAATCGAGGAGGAGGCCGTCCGAGACGTCCATCATCGCGGTGACGAGCGGGGCCAGGGCGCGGCCTTCGGCGAGGCGGGGGGTGGGGCGGCGGTAGGCCTCGGAGTCTGCGCCGCTGCCCGATTGGAGCGCTTCGAATCCCAGCATGGCTGCGCCCACGGGGCCGGTGATCCACACGCTGTTTCCAGAGCGTGCGCCGCTGCGGCTGGGAACAGGGCGTTGCCGCGCGCGGCCCAGCGCGGTGAGGCCGAGGGTCTGCGGGCCGGGCGTGCAGACCGTGTCGCCGCCGAGCAGGGGGACGCCGAAATGGGCGAGGGCCGCGGCGAGGCCTTCGACGAAGCGGGCGTCGCTTTCGCCGAGCGTGTAGCCAAGCAGGACGCCGATGGGCTCAGCGCCCTTCGCGGCGAGGTCGGATAGGTTGGTGGCGACGAGCTTCCACGCGACGTCTGCCGGGTCCTGCCCCGCCAGCCAGTGGACGCCCTCAACCATCATGTCGTGCGTGAGGACGAGGGTTTCGCCGCCCACCTCCAGGACCGCGCAATCATCGGCGAGCCCGCGCGCCGCGCTGTGCAGGGCCATGTTCTGCAGCGCGGTGATGAAGGCGGCCTCACCCGACAATTCAGTCTCCCGTGAACACCGGCGCGCGCTTTCCGAGCAGGGCGTTAACGGCCTCCTTGTGGTCCGCCGTCTCGTGGACAAGGGCCTGGAACGCGGCGGAGAGTTCGAGCACATCGCCCGCGCGGCCATGTTGGGCCTCGCGCAGCAGGCGCTTGGTGAGGCGCAGCGCGCGGGGGCTGTTGGCGGCGATTTCCTCGGCCAGCGCCATCGCCTTGTCCATCAGCTCGGCAGCGGGGACGACATCGCCGACAAGGCCGATGGACTGCGCATAGGCGGCATCGAAAGTGCGGCCCGTGAGGAACAGTTCTGCGGCCTTGGGATAGCCAATGAGCTTTTGTAGCGTCCACGCGCCGCCATCGCCGGGGATGATGCCGACCTTGATGAAACTCGCGGCCATCTTCGCGCTGTCTGCTGCGACCCGCATGTCGCACACACAGGCTAGATCGAGGCCAAGGCCGATGGCGTGCCCGTTGATCGCGGCGATCATCGGCACGTCGCAATCGAGCATTGCGCGAGTCGCGCGCTGGACGCCGCGGCGGTAGTTGGTCGCGGTTGAATCGGGTTGATCGAGCGGGCCGATGCCCTGCCGATCACGGATGCCCTTGATATTGCCGCCGGTGCAGAACGCGCGGCCCGCGCCCGTCAGCACGATGGCGCTGACCGAGCGGTCGTTGCCGAGTGCAAAGAAGGTCTCGACGATGTTGTCGCAATCCTCGATCGTGCCGATGGCGTTCATCGAGTCAGGCCGGTCCATGGTGAGGATGGCAATGCGCCCGCGGCGCTCGACGGTGAGGAATGGGTTCATGGCGGCTCGTCTCCCGTTTGCCCTTCCGGGCTGTTGTACTAGCAATCTTGCGATTGCGATGGCTTCGCCGCTGCCATAGGGATGCCGCCGATGCAAATATTCCCGCTCCATCCGTTCCGTCCCGAAGGGGACACTCCCGCCCTTCGTCAGCAGGTCCGCGATCTGGTGGTGCAGCATGAGGCCAATTGGCCGGTCGAGCTGCGCGCCAATTGCTGGTTCAGCTTCGACGAGGAATTCTCCAAGGCGCTGGGCAAGGCCGGGCTACTTGGCATGACCTGGCCCAAGCAATACGGCGGGCACGAGCGCACTTTGCTCGAACGCTATGTCGTGCTGGAAGAGCTGCTCGCGCTCGGCGCGCCGGCCGGGTTGCACTGGATTGCCGACAGGCAGACCGGGCCGCTGCTGCTGCGCTATGGCACAGAAAGCCAGCGCGAGAAGTATCTGCCTGGCATGGCGCGCGGCGAGATCTATGCCTGCATCGGCCTGTCCGAACCCGGTTCGGGATCGGATCTTGCGAGCGTGCGCACCTCGGCGAAGAAGACCAACGAGGGCTGGCGCATCAACGGCCAGAAAGTGTGGACCAGCGGCGCACACAAGAGCCATGCAGCGCTCACCCTGCTGCGCACCGAAGAGGGCAGCGAGCGGCAGGCCGGCCTTTCGCAGATGATGATCGACCTCGATACGCCGGGGATCACGATCCGTCCGATCATCGACATGACTGGCACGCACCATTTCAACGAAATCTGGTTTGAGGATGTGCTGCTGCCGCACGATGCGCTGGTAGGCACCGAGGGCAATGGCTGGAAGCAGGTCGTCGCCGAACTGGCACTCGAACGCTCGGGGCCGGAGCGCTATCTTTCCAGCCACATGCTGCTTGTCGCGCTGATCGACGCCGTGGGGCCGGAGCCCGATGCGCCGACCGCGCAGCTGATCGGGCGGCTCACGGCAGAAATGTGGACGCTGCGGCAGATGTCGATGTCGACCATTGCCAAGCTGGCGGCGGGCGAGGACCCAGTGGTCGAGGCGGCTATCGTCAAGGATCTGGGCAACGCCTATGAACAGGCGCTGCCGCGCATGGTGCAGGCGGCGGTCGATGCTGATCTTGCGGGCAAGAGCGATCTTTCGCGGCTGCTTTCCTGGCTCTTGCTTTCCAGCCCGAGCTTTTCGCTGCGTGGCGGCACGCCTGAGGTTTTACGCGGCATTATCGCCAAGGGTTTGGGGCTGCGCTGATGAGCGATAATCGCACTTTGCTGACCGACATGGCAGCAGGCCTCTTCGCCGATCTGGCAGGCAAGCCTTTCGATGTGGCCTGGCCGCAAGTGGCCGAGGCGGGGTTCTCCACGTTGCTGGTGCCAGAAGATGCGGGCGGCTTTGGCGGGGACTGGGCTGATGTGCTGGCCGTGCTGCGGCTGGCGGGGCTCAACGCCTTGGCCGCGCCGCTTGCTGAGCCGGTGATCGCGCATTGGCTGCTGGCCGGGGCGGGGATTGCGGCTCCGGAAGGTCTCATTTCAATCGCCGCGCCGGGGCAGCGGGTGCCTTATGGCCGCCACGCTACGGCGGTTGTGCATGTGGAGGGCGGCATGCTGTCACTCTATCACGCGGACGCCTGCACCTTTGACGAAGCGCTTTCGCCTGCGGGTGAGCCTTGGGATGCGGTCAGCTTCACTGGCGCGGCGGCGGCTTGGGCTGCTTGCGATGTCGATCTGCTTGCGCTGGGCGCGTTTGCCCGCGTTGCCTCGGCGTCAGGCGCGCTGGAGGCGGCGTTCACGCTTGCCATCGATCACGTGAACACGCGCGTGCAGTTTGGCCGGGCGCTGGCGAAGTTCCAGGCGGTGCAGCAGGCGATGGCCGAGTTTTCCGAGGAAGCGGCTGCGGTCGATGCCTCGGCTGCAGCCTGCGCGGCGGCGCTGGATTACGGGCACGCCAGCTTCGAGATCGCGGCGGCCAAGCTGCGCATGGGGATCGCCGTGGACCGCGCGGTGCCCATCGCGCACCGCATGCACGGCGCCATCGGCTTCACCATCGAATATGCATTGAACCACCTGACCCGCCGCCTCATGGGCTGGCGCAGCGAATTCGGCGGCGATGCCTTCTGGGCAGAGCGGCTGGGGCGGCGCGTGGCAGGCCTTGGCGGCCATGGCCTGTGGCGCGAAATGTCGGCGCGGACGGACCGGATTGTAGGGTGACTCGGGGGCTTCCTCCTAGCGCTGCCTGAGTCCTCCCTCCGGCGGGGTGGGGGCGGCTAGATGGACTTCAGGATACCGTCCGTTCCGTCGACGGGCCGATCCGCCTCGACCCGTTCCGAGTACCGATCGACCAGCTGCGCGTTGTGGGGCCGCAAGAGGACGGTGAAGCGCACCAGTTCCTCGCACACATCGACAATGCGGTCGTAGTAAGTCGAGGGTTTCATCCGGCCTGCCTCGTCGAATTCCGCGTAAGCCTTGGCCACGCTCGACTGGTTGGGAATGGTGAACATGCGCATCCAGCGGCCAAGCAGGCGAAGGGTGTTTACGGAGTTGAACGACTGCGATCCTGCGCTCACTTGCATGACCGCCAGCGTGCGGCTCTGCGTGGGGCGCAGGCCCTTATACGCCAGTGGCAGGTGATCAATCTGGGCTTTGATGATGCCGGTGATCTGGCCGTGCCGCTCGGGGCTGCACCAGACATGGCCTTCCGACCAGAGGGAATGCGCGCGCAGTTCGTGCACGGCGGGGTGGTCGTCGTCTGGCATCTGATCGGGCAGAGGAAGGTCTGACGGATCGAAAATCCGCGTTTCGCACCCGAACGCCTGCAGCAGCCTTGCCGCCTCCTCGACCACGAGACGCGAATAGGAGCGTTCGCGCAGGCTGCCGTAGAGCAGAAGAATGCGCGGCGGGGGGTCGAGCGCGCCAAGGCCGAGCGCTGGCCTGCGGTACGCGTAGTGAGGCTTGAGCGCCGGGAGATGCTGCGGGTCGGACAGCGTCCGCAGGTGGGTGTGGGGCACCGGGTTCACGTCGCAGCGTCCTCCGGCACGAAGATGGCCTTGCCCGCCACAAGGGCGACGCACGCGCCGGCAAGCTGCGCGGCGATAAACGCAGGTGTGTCGGCAGGCGCTATTCCGGCAAAGGTATCCGACAAGGCGCGGGCCATGGTAATCGCCGGGTTGGCAAAGCTGGTCGACGAGGTGAACCAGTAAGCTGCGACGATATAGAGCGCGACGCTTGCGGGCACGGCCTGCGGGCGGTGACGGATTGTGCCGAGAATGACGAAGACGAGGCCGAACGTGGCAATGAACTCACCCGCCCACTGGCCGGTGCCGCTGCGGACCTTGTTTGAAAGCTGGAAGATCGGTTCTGTGAACATGAGATGCGCCGCCCAGATGCCCGGAATCCCGCCAGCAAGTTGCGCGGCGATAAGCCGCAGCGCAGCGCTGGTGGAAAGGTCACCGTGCAGGCGGAAGACGAGCGTGACCGCCGGATTGAAATGCGCGCCCGAGAGGGGGCCGAGCATTGTGATCAGCACGAAAAGCATCGCGCCGGTCGCGGCGGTGTTGCCGAGCAGGGCGACTGCCGCGTTCCCGCCTGCCAGCCGCTCGGCCATGATGCCCGATCCGATAACGGTGCAGAACAGGAAGAAGCTGCCGATCGCTTCCGCCCAGACATCGCGGCTCATGCTGCGCCGTCCATGCGGCCTATCTCGCTGAGGAAGTCGGCCAGCTTGCGCGGGGGCATGTCTTCGAAGCGGACGGCGAGCAGGGTCCGCACGCGCAGTTCGAGCGCCTGCCAGGTGGCCTCGAAAGCGGCATCGACTTCGGCGTCGCTGCCTGCGGTGTCCGCCGGATCAGGCAGGCCCCAGTGCCCCTTGACCGGGGCGCCGATGAACACTGGGCAGCTTTCCTGAGCGGCATTGTCACAAACTGTGATGGCCATATCGATGCGCGGCGCGCCCGGCGCCGTGAACATGTTCCAGCTTTTTGAGGATAACGGTGCGGAGTCGATCCCGCGCCGGGCCAGCAAACGCAAGGCACCAGGATGGGGCACGCCTTTCGGCTTGCTGCCAGCGCTATACACGCGCACCCGCCCTTCGCCGCGGGCAGCAAGTATGGCCTCTCCCAGGATCGAACGGGCCGAATTGCCGGTGCAGAGCACCAGCACGCCGGGGAGACTATCAGGCATATATCGCGCTTTCCTCTTCGCAGTCGCAGGTGAAGGTGATGTCCATCAGCGGGGCGCAGATGTCGGATGAGCCCGCGCAGCAGTCTTCCATCAGGAACTGCAGCAGTGCGGTCATTTCGGCATAGCGCACGGAATAGATGATGGACTTCCCGGCCCGGCGGCTTTCGACGAGGCCGGCATGGCTCAAGATGGTGAGATTGGCGGACAAGGTGTTTGGCAGGACGCCTAGCGCCCGCGCCAGAACGCCGGCGGCGAGGCCTTGCTTGCCAGCCTTCACCAGCAGGCGGAACGCCGCAAGCCGCCCGACGTGGGCAAGCGCGGACAGGGCGGACACAGCGGACTTCGATTCCATAGTTCCAGTTTATTGGAAATGATAGGTCGGAGCAAGGGACTGCAGTAAGGCGCTGCGTGGATTTCAGCGCGCCCGCCCCGATCAAAGCTGTCCTTGACCCCGCCCCACGCACACCTTAATCGTTCAGTTAAATAGACGGTTTTGCGGGAGTCGAGTACCATGGCTGTAGCCTATATCGTTGATGCAGTGCGGACCGCCGGCGGGCGGCGGAATGGCCGTCTGGCGGGGGTTCACCCGGTCGATCTTTCGGCGGCGACATTGGATGCCATTGTCGCGCGGACGGGGATCGATCCCTCGGCTGTGGAAGACGTGATCATGGGCTGCGTGTCGCAGGGCGGGCAGCAAGCAGGGCAGGTGGGGCGCAATGCGGTCCTCGCGGCCAGGCTGCTGCCGGATTCGGTGCCGGCCGTGACGATCGACCGCCAGTGCGGTTCTTCGCAGCAGGCGATCCAGTTTGCCGCGCAGGCGGTGATGTCGGGCGTGCAGGATATTGTGATCGCGGCGGGTGTGGAAAGCATGACCCGCGTGCCGATGGGCTCCACCGCGATCTTTCACATGAAAGAGGGGCTGGGCAACTACAAGTCGCCGCAGCTGGAGGAGAAGTATCCAGGCATTATGTTCTCGCAGTTCATGGGCGCGGAAATGATCGTGAAGAAGCACGGCTTCACCAAGGATCAGCTCGATGCTTTCGCGCTCTCCAGTCACCGCAAGGCGATTGCCGCGACCAATGCGGGCGCTTTCAATGGCGAGATCGTGCCGATTGTCATCGAGACGCCGGACGGCCCCGCGATGCACACCGCGGACGAGGGTATCCGTTTCGACGCGACGCTGGAATCGATCGCGGGTGTCAAGCTGCTGAGCCCCGAGGGGTTGCTGACGGCGGCCAGTTCCAGCCAGATCTGCGACGGCGCGAGCGCGGCGCTGATCGTTTCGGAAGCGGCCTTGAAGGCGCACAACCTGACCCCGCTGGCGCGCATCCACAACCTGACCGTGACGGCGGGCGATCCGGTGATAATGCTCGAAGAACCGCTGTTCGCCACCGACCGCGCGCTGCAGCGGGCGGGAATGAAGATTGGCGATATCGACCTCTATGAAGTGAACGAGGCCTTCGCTTCGGTGCCGATGGCGTGGTTGAAGCACACCGGCGCGGACCCGGAGAAGCTCAACGTTAACGGCGGCGCGATCGCGCTGGGCCATCCGCTGGGCGCTTCGGGCACCAAGCTGATGTCCACCCTGCTCCATGCGCTGAAGGCGCGGGGGCTGAGGTATGGCTTGCAGACGATGTGCGAAGGCGGCGGGGTCGCCAACGTGACGATTGTCGAGATGATGTGATTTGGGGGAGAGCCCACCCCACCCCCTCCTGCCAGCGGGAGGGGCTTTTGGTTGAATGCAGGAGAGAAATACCATGAAGCTTGACAGTTCCGTTGCTGCAGTTGTGACCGGTGGCGCTTCCGGCCTGGGTGCCGCCACCGCGCGCGCGCTTGCCGCGAAGGGCGTGAAGGTCGCGATCTTCGACCTGCAGAAGGAAAAGGGCGAAGCGCTCGCAGCCGAAATCTGCGGCGTATTCTGCGAAGTGAACGTCACCAGCGATGAGAGCGTGGACGCCGGCTTTGCCAAGGCGCGCGCGGCCAATGGGCAGGAGCGCATTCTTGTGAACTGCGCCGGGACTGGGAACGCGGTGAAGACCGCGAGCCGCAGCAAGGAAGACGGCTCGATCAAGCACTTCCCGCTCGAGGCGTTCAACTGGCTGATCCAGATCAACCTCGTGGGCACGTTCCGCTGCATCGCCAAGTCGGCAGCAGGCATGATGACGCTGGAGCCGATGGCGGACGGCGAGCGCGGCGCGATGGTCAACACCGCGTCTGTCGCGGCCGAGGACGGCCAGATCGGGCAGGCGGCCTATTCGGCCTCGAAGGGCGGCGTTGTCGGCATGACCTTGCCGATCGCGCGCGACCTGATGAGCGAGGGCATCCGCGTCAACACAATCCTGCCGGGCATTTTCGATACCCCTCTGCTGGCCGGTGCGCCGCAGAACGTGCGCGATGCGCTTTCGGCTTCGGTGCCGTTCCCCAAGCGGCTCGGCCAACCGGAGGAATATGCGCAGCTTGCATTGACCATGATCGAGTGCGGCTATTTCAACGGCGAGGACGTGCGGCTCGATGGCGCGATCCGTATGGCGCCCAGGTAAATTGGGGCGCTGAGAGACGCTCCCCTTCCCTTCGGGGGAGGGGCTTTGGAGAGGGAGAGCCGAAAATGGCCGAATACACGCAGATCCTGCTCGATGTGGCTGACGGCGTTGCCACGCTGACGCTCAACCGCCCGCACAAGATGAACGCTTATACCCGCACGATGATGGCCGAGATGGTCGACGCGTTCGACCAGACAGATGCCGATGACAGCGTGCGCGCGGTGATCGTGACCGGCGCGGGGGACCGTGCGTTTTGCGCAGGCGCTGACCTCACGCCGGACAATGGCGTTCGGCCGTTCTCCGATCCCACCGAAGTTGCGGACCTTTCCGATCCGCTTGTGCGCGACAGCGGTGGCCTCTGCACCTTACGCATCTTCAATTCGAAGAAGCCGGTGATCGGCGCGATCAACGGCGCGGCAGTGGGCATTGGCGCGACGATGCAGCTGCCGATGGATTTCCGCCTGGCCTCCACATCGGCGCGCTTCGGGTTTGTGTTCGCCCGTCGCGGGATCGTGCCCGAGGCGGCGTCCAGCTGGTTCCTGCCGCGTCTAGTGGGGATGAGCCAGGCGCTGGAATGGTGTATGACCGGCCGCGTGTTTGATGCCGAGGAAGCACTGAGAGGCGGGCTGGTGCGCTCGCTCCACGCGCCCGAAGACCTGCTGCCTGCAGCCCGCGCCCTGGCGCGCGAGATTGCGGACAACACCAGCGCCATCTCGGTCTCGATGACACGCGCGATGCTGTGGCGTAATTCGCCGCAGCCGCACCCGATGTTCGGGCACCGGGTGGACAGCCGCGCGATCTACCAGCTTTCGCGCGGGGCCGATGCGAAGGAAGGTGTGGCCAGTTTTCTGGAAAAGCGCCCGCCCAGCTACCCTGGGCGCGTTTCTTCGGATATGCCTTCGTTCTACCCGTGGTGGGATGAGCCGGGTTGGGAATGAAAGAGCAGACGAAATTGGCCGAGATCGAAGGTACCATTGCGTCCGAACAAGCTGGTGCGCGCGAGCTGCTGCTGGAAACCGCCTCGCAGATCATGCGCGAGGGCGATCAGGTTGATATCTCGCTGTCCGAGCTGTCGCTGCGCTCGGGGCTTAACTCGGCGCTGGTGAAATACTATTTCGGCAACAAGGCCGGGATGCTGAAAGCGCTGCTCGACCGCGACATGGAAGCGATCATCAAGTCGGTCGAGGCGCTGCTGGCCAAGGATGCAATGAGCACCGAGGCCAAGCTTCGCCAGCATATCGGGCGCTGCGTCGATACCTATTTTGCGTTTCCCTATCTCAACCGGCTGCTGATGCGGCTGGTTCGCGATTGCGATCCTGCCGAGGCCAAGCGGATTGCTGACAAGTATCTTGCGCCGCTGAACGAGGCCTACAACCGTCTGATCAACGCTGGAATCCGCGAGGGCGTGTTCCGCCCGATTGATCCGCAGCTGTTCTATTTCACGCTGACGGGCGCGGCGGACCGGTTCTTCTCGGCGCGGCTGGTGCTGCGGCACTGCTTCGACCAGGACACGCTGACTGAGGAGCTACGCGACCGCTACCGCGAGCATACGGTGGATTTCATCATGGCGGGCATTCTGGCCCGATGACGTTCGTAGTAAGGATGGCCCGCGCTTTTGCTTGCGCACGGCGCTGTCTGGCCTAGACTCGCTGTCATGTCCGACGCGCAAACCCTGCCCGATACGACCCGGCTTTCCGATTTCATCCCCTATCGTCTGGCGATCACGTCAAATGCTGTGAGCAGCCTGATCTCGGGCGAGTATCACAGCGAATTCGGGCTCAAGATACCGGAATGGCGGATCATGGCGGTGCTGGGTGATGCAGCCCCGCTGACCCAGCGCGATCTGGTCGCCGCGACGCTGATGGACAAGGTCGCGGTCAACCGCGCGTGCAAGGCGCTGGAAGAGCGGGCGCTGGTTGCGCGCAGCCCAAACGAGGCCGACGGCCGCTCGCACCATCTTGAGCTCACGGCCGGTGGCCGCGCGATGTATGACCGCATTTGGCCCAACGCGCTCGCCACCTACGAGAAGATATTCACGGCGCTAACGCCCGGCGAAACCACGAAACTGCGAGTGCTGCTCGACAAGTTGCTGACAGCGGTGCGCGCCATTGAAGGCGACTTTTCATGAAACTAGCCAGCCTGCCGCAGCTGCGTGATGGCCGCCTGATTGTCGTATCTGATGATCTGGCCTGGTATGCCGATGCCGATCACATAGTGCCCACGATGCAGGGCCTGCTCGATGACTGGGACCGCCATGCGCCCTATCTGGCCGCGCTATCGGTCGAGCTGGAGCACGAGGCGATCCCGCGCAAGCGCTTCCACGAGCGCGAGGCGGCCGCGCCCCTGCCGCGCGCCTACCAGCGGGCCGGCGGCAGCGCCTACATCAATCATGCGGAACTGCTGCGCATGGCACGCGGGACCGAACTGCCCGAGAGCTTCCGGACCGATCCGCTGATGTATCAGGGCGGCAGCGACGACCTGCGAGGCGCGCGCGAGCCGATCACGCTGGCGGACGAGGGCTGGAGCTGCGATTTCGAGGCCGAGGTCGTGGTGGTGACGGGCGATGTCCCGCAAGGCATTTCAGCCTCCGATGCTCTGGGCCATGTGCGCCTGGTGGGTCTGGCCAACGATGTTTCGCTGCACGGGCTGATCGCTGATGAGCTGGCCAAGGGCTTCGGCTTTGTCCAGTCGAAGCCCGCGAGCCATTTCTCGCCGGTGTTCGTGACACCGGACAGCCTGGGGCCGGCGTGGGCGGGGGGCAGGTTGAGCCTGCCGCTGCATATAGATGTCAATGGACGGCCGTTCGGTCGGCTGGCGATGGGTGAGGACATGACGTTCGATTTCGGCGTGCTGATCGCGCATCTGGCGAAGACCCGGGCGATCGGTGCGGGCGCCATCATCGGTTCGGGCACCGTATCAAACCGCGATACGGATGGTTCGTTGAGCAGCCCGCTGGGCCGCCCGGTGCGCGAAAGCGGGCGCGGCTATGCCTGCATTGCCGAGCTGCGCATGGTCGAGACGATCCGCAGCGGGGCGGCGGTGACCCCGTTCTTGAAACATGGCGATACCGTGCGGATCAATGCCAAAGACGCGAAGGGCCACAGTGTGTTCGGCGCGATCGAGCAGCAGGTGGTGCCGGCCTAAGGGTGGGCTTTCGAGTTCGGTTTTTTGCAAGACGCACAGTGGGCTAACAGTAAAAGGGGCGCAGCCTTGGCCGCGCCCCTTGCTATGTCGGATTACATTCGCGCCGTTACGCTCCCGCCGTTACGCTCGCGCCGTTACGCTCGCGCCGTTGCGCTTGCACCGTTAGGCTCACGCCGTTACGATCGCGCCGTTACGCTTGATCTGTTATACGCTCGGACTTATTGACTGTCCTGTCCCCATCCGCATTGCCCGATTGAACTGACTTGGTGTGGTTGGTCGATGAGCCAGTTCCATGCGTCGCAGCATGCATCGAGGATGGCGTCTTAGGTCTCGAAGACCCGGTTGCTGGGTTTGTTGCTTCGCAGATAGCCCCAGACGTTTTCGACGGTGTTCATCTCAGGGCTATAAGGCGGCAGGTGGACCAGCGTGATGTTGTCGGGTGCGCGCAGCTTATCGCCCATATAATGCCATCCTGCGCCGTCCATGACCAGCAGAGCATGTGCGCCGAGAGCCACGTTGACACTGATTTCGGGCAAAATGCAGGTTCATCATCTCGGCGTTGGCGAACGGCAGGACGAGCGCGGCACCGGTGCCGCGAGCCTTTCTTAACCCCCAGCCGCGTTAAGGTGCCTTATTGCCCGATGCGGGCCTAATCTTGCCACCATAGCTCGAGTGTTGGCCTTGGCGTGCTCTGGTAGCGCGGCCTCTATGAGGGCGGCGAAGCTGCTCTGAAAGACGCTTGCGCCGCAGTGTCATGGCCGGGATGGCGCGGTCGAGGGACCAAGCGCCGAAAGCTGAGCCGGCGCAGAACGGTACTCGCAGAACTGTACTCATTGTGCGCTCGGCCAGAACGATACCGAATTTGGCCTTGATCTTACGGGCAAGGTCGGCTCGGCGCCAGCGAACAACGCAGTGTTTGGTCAGGTCAGGGCCAGTACGAACCCACGCCGCCACCTCTGCTGCTTGCTCGGCTGAAAGTAGACGCTTGGGTCCGAAAGCACCTTGCCGATC
>CANEVG010000003.1 GCA_947442095.1 Sphingomonadaceae bacterium | reverse complement strand
GGGCTGGGGCAGCTGACAGCGGGACTCAAGTATCTGCTGACCGGCAAGGGCACTGGGCGGCAAAACGGCCTGGAGGCAGGGGCCTTCTTGAAATCGCGCCCGGATCTGGACAGGCCCGATCTGCAGATCCATTTCGTGATCGCAATCATGCAGGAACATGCCAAGATTCGGGTGAACCGCGATGGCTTTACCATCCATATTTGCCAGTTGCGACCGGAAAGCCGCGGCCGGGTGGGGTTGACGAGCGCCGACCCCTATGCCGATCCGTCAATCATGGCGAACTTCATGGCTGCCGAGGAAGATCGCCGTGTGGTGCGAGAGGGTATCCGCATCGCGCGCGAGGTGGCGATGCAGGAGGCGCTGGCGCCCTATCGCGGCGAGGAGATCTGGCCCGGCGCGCACGTGCAGGGCGATGCCGAGATCGATGCATGGGTGCGCGCGAAGGGCGAGACGATCTACCATCCTGTGGGCACCGCGAAGATGGGCCTTGCAGGTGATCCGATGGCAGTGGTCGACAAGGACTGCAAAGTGATCGGGCTGGAGGGCTTGCGGGTGGTCGATGCCTCGGTCATCCCGGCGCTGATCGGAGGCAATACCAATGCGCCGACGATCATGATCGCCGAAAAGGTTGCCGATGTTATCCGGGGCAGGGCAGCACTTGCGCCGGAAGAGCCGGCGCCTGATGCGCGAGCGGCATGAACCGCGCGCTTCCATGCCTGAGGCTCCAATTCATTTGGTGGAAAGCCACCGCCCCCAACGTCTCCTCTGAAGAGGAGGGGGTCTGTGTCATTACTCCGCCGCTTCTTGCTCCGCTGCAACCGCGGCGACCGGCCGCGCCTTGGTGAAGCGCAGGATGCCGTCGTCGAGGGGGTTCTGCTTCAGGTAGACGCGGTCGAAGACATAGTCCTGATTAAGCCGCCACGGCATTTCGGGCGCGTTCTTGGGCTGGATGGCGAGGCCGCGCTGGATGTAGCCGGATGAGAGATCGAGCGGGGTGTCTTCGCCCAGGTTGTGGTCCGGGGC
Source organism: Sphingomonadaceae bacterium (assembly GCA_947442095.1). Classification (GTDB taxonomy): domain Bacteria; phylum Pseudomonadota; class Alphaproteobacteria; order Sphingomonadales; family Sphingomonadaceae; genus Novosphingobium. The sequence continues at coordinate 33,072 of CANEVG010000003.1, read as the reverse complement.
GAGGTAGGGGGTGGCGGCGTCGGCACCGATGGCTTTCATGTGATTGAGCAGGCGGCAGACGAAATCGGAATCGATATCGGCGCGCAGGGTCCAAGAGGCGTTGAGGTAGCCGAAGACCTGCGCGAGGTTGGGCAGATTCGAATACATGCAGCCCTTGTAGTAATAGCGTTCGTTGAACAGTGCGGGCTTGCCATCCACGCTGATCGCGATCTTGCCGCCAACTGTGAGGGTAAGGCCCGTGGCGGTGACGATGACATCGCAATCGATGCGCTTGCCGGACTTGAGCTGGATCCCCTGGGCGTCGATCCGCTCGATGTGATCGGTGACGACATCGGCCTTGCCTGCCTTGATCGCCATGAACAGATCGCCATCGGGGACAAGGCAAAGACGCTGCTCCCAAGGGTTGTATGGCGGGGTGAAGGCGGCCTCGTCATACTTGGGGCCAAGCTCGGCTTTAAGCTTCTCGGTGAGGAAGGCGCGGGCCTTTTCGGGCATTTTGCGCGCGCGCTTGTAGACCAGATCCTGCATTTTCACGTTCTTGAAGCGCGTGATGCGGTAGGCGAGCTTCTCGGGCAGGAACTTGCGCAGCGCGTTGGCAATGGCATCGCGCGCAGGGCGCACGGCATACCAGGTGGGCGTGCGCTGGAGCATGGTAACGTGGGCGGCGGTTTCGGCCATCACCGGGACCATGGTGACAGCCGTAGCGCCCGAACCGATCACGACCACCTGCTTGGCGGCATAGTCCGGGTTCTGCGGCCAGAACTGCGGATGCAGAACCGTTCCGGCAAAGTCCGCGATGCCCGGGATCTGCGCGTCATACGGTTTGTCGTAATCGTAGTAGCCTGCGCCGAGATAGAGGAAGCGCGCGGTGCTGCGCGAACGCTGGCCGTCGGGGCTTTCCGTGGTGATAACCCACTGCGCGTCCACGCTCTCCCAATTGGCGGAGACAACCTTGGTTTGGAAGCGGATATGGCGGCGAATATCGCGTTCGTCGACGATGCGATTAAGGTATTCGAGGATCGAGGGGCCGTCGGCGATGGATTTCTCATGCTTCCAGGGTTCGAACACGAAGCCGAGCGTGTGCATGTCGCTGTCGGACCGCACGCCGGGGTAGCGAAACAGGTCCCACGTGCCGCCAAGGTTCTTGCGGCCTTCAAACAGCGCAAAACTGCGATCGGGGCAGAGCATCTGCATGTGCGCCGCCATGCCGATGCCTGAAAGGCCAGCGCCTATGATCGCGACATCGATGTCCGGTTTTGTGCGCGCGTCCAGCTTGGCTTCGAAACCCATCAAATCCTCCGGTGTTATTGACAAGCGTGATAGCAGCAGGGGGCGTGAACGCCAGCCTGTTTCAACGGACGGTTCAGCCGGGGGGGGAATTGCACTTCGGCCCGCGACGCTTCAAAAGCCCAGTCATGACGATCATCGCCGCACGCCGCTACACGCAAGGGAAAGTCCATTCGCCTGACGTGGCCGTGACGGGAGAGCCGGTGGCGGCGGATGCGCTGCCGCCGGGCTGTTTTGACTGGATCGGCCTGTGTGACCCGGCGCCCGAGGAAATGGAGCGCGTCGGCCGGCAGTTCAGCCTGCATCCGCTGGCGATCGAAGATGCGCTCAATCCGCGCCAGCTGCCCAAGATCGATATCTATGGGCGCCAGCTGTTCGTGGTGGCGCGGACCGCCATGCCGGGGCCGGGCGAAGACGAAATCACCTATGGCCAGACGGCCTTCTTCCTTGGCGAGCGCTTCATCGTTTCGGTGCGGATGGGTTCGGCGCGGGCCCATGCCGATCTGCGCCGCGCGCTGGAGGCTGATGCGGAGCATCTCGCCGAAGGGCCTGATTATGTGCTCCACGCGGTGCTCGATTTCATCGTTGATGGCTATCTGCCGATTGCCGATCAGTTCGAGGAAGTAGCGATTGCGATCGAGGAAGCTGCCATCGACCAGTTTCCCGATCCGGTGACGATCCGCCGCATCTTCCGCCTGCGCCGCCAGCTGCGCCGGTTCGAGCGGATCATCGGGCCGATGGAGGAAATGGTCGAGCGGCTGGTCGTGGCCGAACTGCCGACTGTCGATCCGTCGGCGCGCATCTGGTTCCGCGACGTGCTCGATCACGTGCGCCGTGCCATGGCCCGGATGGACAGCCTGAAGGAAACGCTGGCCGCGACAGTGGAAACAGCGGGCCTGCTGGAGCAGCACCGCCAAGGCGTAATCACGCGCCAGCTGGCCGCCTGGGCTGCGATTCTGGCAGTGCCTACAGCGATTGCTGGCATTTACGGCATGAACTTCGATTATCTGCCCGAACTGCATTGGCGCTGGGGCTATCCGATGGTGTGGCTGGCGATCATCATGATCTGTGGCGGCTTGCTGTTGCGCTTCCGCCGAATCGGCTGGCTTTAGGCCGGTAGCCGCCAGTCAATCGCCTCACAGCCCTGCTCCGCCAGAAAGGCGTTGGTGCGGCTGAAGTGCCGGCAGCCAAGAAAGCCTCGGTGGGCCGAGAGCGGGCTGGGATGCGGGGCTTCAAGGACGAGAGTAGGGCCGCTGCTGGCCTCGCGGATGAGTGGGGCCTTGGCGCGGGCGCAGCTGCCCCAGAGCAGGTAGACGCACGGCGCAGACCGTTCGGCCACGGCGCTGATCGCGGCGTCGGTGAAAAGCTCCCAGCCGCGCCCCTGATGCGAGGCGGCTTGTCCTGCTTCCACCGTCAGGACGGTGTTGAGCAGGAGCACACCTTGCCGCGCCCAGCTTTCGAGATGGCCATGCGCGGGGCGGGGTAAACCGAGATCGGTTTCCTGCTCCTTGAATATGTTGACAAGGCTAGGCGGCACGCGCTGTCCGCGCGGAACCGAGAAGGCCAGCCCGTGCGCCTGATCGGGGCCGTGGTAGGGATCCTGGCCAAGGATCATGACCTTCACCGCAGGCAGCGGTGTCAGGGCAAGCGCGGCAAGGCGGGTGCCCGCAGGCGGATAAATGATCCTGCCAGTCAATTCCTCTGCCTTCAGGAACTCTCCTAGCTTGTGCAGGAGGGGGCTTGCCAGGGGGGGGGCGAGTGCATTGCGCCAGGTTTCCGGAATGCTGATCATGCCAATCCGGGACTAGCGACTTTGCTGCACTGCGGGAATACTATTTGCATCGCTGCTCCAGCGCTTGCTATTTGGCCACCGGTTGTATTCATCACGAAAGCGGAATTCCGGTATGAAGATTGCAATGGTCGGCTCTGGATATGTCGGGCTCGTTTCCGGTGCCTGCTTCGCCGATTTCGGCCATGATGTGGTATGCGTCGATAAGGACGCGAGCAAGATCGACCGGCTGCACGCCGGGATCATGCCAATCTATGAGCCCGGGTTGGCCGAACTGGTTTCGGCCAACGTGCGAGGCGGGCGACTTTCGTTTTCAACGGATCTGGCAGCTTCGATCAAGGGCGCGCAGGCAATTTTCATAGCGGTGGGCACACCTTCGCGCCGAGGTGATGGCCATGCGGACCTTAGCTATGTTTACGCGGTGGCGCAGGAAATCGCCGACAATCTGACCGCACCCGCCGTGATCGTGACCAAATCTACCGTGCCGGTGGGCACGGGGGACGAAGTGGAGCGGATCATCCGGGATAGCGGCACTGGCGTGCAATTCGCGGTCGTCTCCAATCCCGAGTTCCTGCGCGAAGGCGCAGCCATCAGCGATTTCAAGCGGCCAGACCGGATTGTGGTTGGCGCGGAAGACGAATGGGAACGCGGCGTTATGCGCGAGGTCTATCGCCCGCTGTTCCTGAACAAGGCGCCGCTGCTGTTCACCGGGCGGCGCAGCTCGGAGCTGATCAAATATGCGGCGAATGCGTTCCTTGCGACCAAGATCACGTTCATCAACGAAATGGCGGACCTGTGCGAGAAGGTTGGCGCCGATGTACAGGATGTGGCGCGCGGGATCGGACTTGATAACCGAATCGGTTCAAAGTTCCTCCACGCGGGGCCGGGCTATGGCGGAAGTTGCTTCCCTAAGGACACATTGGCGCTGTTGAAGACGGCGGAGGATTTTGCCAGTCCGGTGCGCATCGTCGAGGCGGTGGTGCTGGTCAACGAGAGCCGGAAGCGCGCCATGGGCCGCAAGGTGATCGAGGCCTTGGCCGAGGCCGGGGTGGGTGAGCCGCGCGGGCGCAAGATCGCGCTGCTGGGCCTGACGTTCAAGCCCAATACCGACGATATGCGCGATGCGCCCTCGATTGCGATCGTGCAGGCGCTGATTGATGCGGGCGCCGACATCGTCGCCTATGATCCGGAAGGGATGGAGGCGGCCAAAAGCTTGATGCCTCAGGTGGCCATGGCGGCAAACGCGTATGATGCCGTGACAGGCGCGGATGCGGTCGTGCTGGTGACCGAATGGGATGCGTTTCGCGGGATCGATCTGGAGCAAGTCGGCCGACTGATGAAAAGCCGGGTGCTCGTCGATCTGCGCAATGTCTACAATCCGGCGGAGGTGCGGGCTTCAGGCTGGTACTACAGCAGTGTGGGTCGCAAATAGAACGACGAGAGCGGGCAACTCCGGCGCTTGCCGCCGCGGGCCCGAAGGCCTAAGCGATCATCATGGCCGTTTACCTGCATGAAGAAGACCTGCCCGCTGATGCGCTCGCGCCCGGGATCGTGGCTGTAGACACCGAGACAATGGGACTGATCACCACGCGTGACCGGCTGTGCCTGTTGCAGATCTCCGATGGCATGGGTGATGAGCATCTCGTGCGCTTTGCAGCCGGAACCGATTATGCCGCGCCAAACCTTCGCGCCGTGCTGGCAGACCCCGCTCGGCTGAAGCTCTACCATTTTGCGCGGTTCGATCTGGCGGCGATCCACCACTATCTGGGCGTGATGGCCGCACCCGTGTTCTGCACAAAGATCGCCTCAAAGCTGGTGCGCACGTACACCGATCGCCACGGCCTCAAGGAGCTGGTGCGCGAACTGCTGGGCAAGGAGATTTCCAAGCAGCAGCAATCTAGCGACTGGGGCGCGCCTGTGCTGAGTGATGCACAGCAGGATTATGCCGCCTCGGATGTGCGCTTCCTCCATGCCATGCATACGATACTGGAGGGGAGGCTCGCGCGCGAGGGCCGCACTGCGATGGCCAAGGCCTGTTTCGAGTTCCTGCCGACTCGGGCCCTGCTGGATATTGCCGGCTGGGCCGATCGCGACATTTTCAGCCACGAGTGAGCGTACCCCGGTGATTGCCGCCTTGACCGCTGGTGCCTTTGCATGACCCAGATGGCGGACAGGGTTCGCGGTCGTCGGCAGGGTTTTGCCGCGCCTGGTGGATTTCACGACAGAATGGTGCGCGTGCTGGCCGTGCTCTTACCCGCGTTGATCGGTGCGCTGCTGGCCGTGCTGGTGATCGCGCCGTTCTCACCGCGCGGAGAAATCAGCTTTCTGCTGGATCGCAACAAAGTGGCCATGGTGACCGATCGGTTGCGCGTGGTGAGTGCAATGTACCGAGGTCAGGACGATGCAGGACGCAATTTTTCGGTGACAGCGGGCAGCGCCGTGCAGCATTCGGCAGCAAAGGACGAGGTCGAAATGCGCGACATCACCGCGCGCGTTCTTCTGAGCAGTGGTCCGGCGAGCCTGACCACGGGTTCCGGGATTTATGATTTCGCGCGGCAGATGGTCGATGTTCCTACGCCGGTCAATTTCGAGACGAGCGATGGCTACCGCATGGTGACGGCGGGTGCGGATATCGACATTGGCAAGCGGCGTCTGGTCAGCCAGGGCCGCGCCGAGGGGCGCATTCCTGCTGGTACTTTTTCGGCTGACCGGATAGTCGCAGAACTCGATGCGCGGACTGTCATGCTTGATGGCCATGCACGCCTCACGATGGAACCGGGCAAGCTGCAGATGCCATGACCAAATTGATCGAAACTCTCTGCGCCAGCCGCCCCACGCGTTCGTTTGCGATCGGCTTTGCCGCATCTGCCGCGCTGATCGCAGGCGCTCAGCATCTTTCGGCACAGGCGATTGCCGGGCACAACAGCAAGGCTCCGGTGAACTATGCTGCAGATCGGATTGAACTGCAGGACAAGCAGAACCGGGTTGTGCTTTCGGGCAATGTGGACATTACGCAAGCCGAACTGGAGATGCGCGCGGCGCGTACCACTGTGGCCTATACCGATGCTGGGTCCTTGCAGATCCAGCGAATCGACGCGACTGGCGGCGTGACGGTTACCCGGGGCAATGAACGCGCCAGCGGCGATGCGGCGGTTTATGATTTCAATCGCAAGATCATCACGATGGTCGGCAACGTGGCGCTCCGGCGCGGCACCGACACACTGAATGGTGGCCGGCTGGTGATTGATCTGACCACAGGGCTATCCAACATCGATGGGCGCGCAGGTGTGACCGGACCGGCTGGGCTATCCAGCAGCCAAGCTGGTGGCAGGGTTAGCGGCAGCTTCGGTGTGCCGAAAAACTGAACACTCTATTGCAGAGGCGCGATCGGGGCTGGGCTTGTCCCGTCCTACGTCAGGGCCTTTTGGCACAGATTTGTGATTGAGATTTAAGGAGTGTTGGGGCTGCGACGTAGTGACGAAGGAATGTAGATGAAGTCCCAACACGCTTTGAAGAAATTGCCGGTGAAGGCCCCTGCCTAGCGGGTGGTGAAGGACATCCGGTGGCAGACGCGGCGGCATTTCTCGGCCGAGGACAAGATTCGCATCGCGATCGATGGCCTGCTCGGCGAGGACAGCATGGCCAAGCTGTGCCGCAAGGAAAGCATTGCCCAGAGCCTCTATTGCACTTGGTCGAAGGAGTTCATGGAAGCGGGCAAGCGACGCTTGGCAGGTGACATTGCCCGGGCGGTGACCACCGGCGAAGTGCAAGACCTGCACCGCGAAGCACGCGCCTTGAAGGAATGCATGGCCGACCTGAAGCTCGAGAACCGCCTTCTGAAAAAAGCGTTCGTCCGGATGGTGGCGACGAAGAATGAGGCATCCCGCATCCGAGAAACGCGTAGTTATCAGGATCGTCGAGCAGTCGCACCTTCCCGCCAAGCGGACGCTCGACCAGATCGGCACCGCCCGCCGGACGTTTTGCCGCTGGCACGCCCGCTACCTTGAGGGCGGCTCCGAGGCGTTGAAGGATCGGCTGTCGGCACCGAGCAGGGCGCAGAACCGCATCGCGCCCGAATTGCATAATCAGATCATCGACATGGCGCTAAAGCAGTCCGAGTTGTCACTGCGCGAACTAGCGGTGCGATTTGCCGATGAACGCCACTTTGTGTCCGAGGCCACAGTTTACCGCTCGCTCAAGGAGCCTGTCATGAATTTTGTGTGTGAGGCATAACTGAAGCGAACGAGCTTATCTGCCGATCAAAGCGAAGAAGACGTCTGTGTTGCCAGCGGTGTTACCGTCTGTGCCAAAGGGGCTGGTTGCTCATTTTGTTAGCGGGCCGATAAGCGCGGCGGCGATTACGGCGGCGGGGGTAGCCTTCAAGAAGGCGCTGATCGAACGGGCTCTGGAGGCCGAGTTGAGCCATCAGCTTGGCTACGCGTCAGGGATGACGAAGCCGGAGGGGCGAATAACGAGCGGAACGGGAGTAGCGCCAAGACGCTGCTGACGGAGCACGGCAAGCTGCGGGTCGAGATCACCGGATATGTCTCTGCCGCCAACACCGTGCGCTGGTACATTACCAATTCGGCGGGGGCGAACCCGCTCGATCTGGCGGCGGGCATTGCTACGGTAACGCTCAGCACGAGGCTGGGCTAGCACGCCGCGACCCGGGGCCTGATCGCTGACGACCGAGATCAGGCCGGATTCTTATGCGTGGCAGGCTTGTATGTGCTGGCATCGGTGGTGAACTCGGCATGCCCCAGCGTGCCGAGATAGCGCTTCAGCTTGTGGACAAGTCGCTGATCAGCCAGGAAATCGACCACTGGCAGCCGCCGCGCCAGCTTGTAGGCGTTGATGCCCGCCATCACTCGTGCCCCGACAAGCCCAGCGCGAACCTTGTCGAGCGGATCGATCGCCACACCGAATTCCCGCGCGCGGGATTCCTTGCCGTCGCAGAAGTTCTCCAGAAAGTAGATCTTCGAGAAGCTCCGCTCGAACTCTTCGCGCAAGCGGCCTTGCGGTGTGCTGAGATCGCCGAGGTCTGCGGCCATCGTTGCGCGCAGCAGCGCACCGCAGGTCGTGTCGTCAAAGCCCCGCCGCAGCGTGAGCATCCGCGCATTCCAGTTGTCGACGATGCCTTGCGGGGTATCGGCGAGCAGGTCTTCGGGCAGGCCCAGCAAGAAGCAGCGATAGCGGCTGAGTTCGACTTGCGCACGCTCCTCCGCGTTGAACCGGCTGCGGCCTTCGCTCAGCGCCTTGGCCGAAAGGAAGAAGTCGCTGATCAGCCCGGCAGGCATCTGGTCCACTTGCGGGATCGGAATGCCATAGACCGCCCGATCCCAGCGCGCAGTCTGGTTCCGCCCACGCGACAGGATGTTGAAGCGCACCATCGAATGCATCAGGCGCACCATGGCCGCCGCCTTGAAGCCAGGGCCGAAGCGTTCAAGTGCGCCGGGCAGCGTACTGGTGCCAAAGAACGTCGCGGTTTCCTTGATGCGGCGACCGGCAGTGGCGTTTGAAAGCGTGCCTGTCAGCGCCATCGGTAGCGCGGCATACTTGTTCATGAACGTGGCGACAAAGCCGCCGCGAATAGCCCACGGCGCGAAATGAGCCATGGCATTGCGCTGGATCTTCGCGCCTTCCTCCACCAGCTTCATGTTCACCCAGCTCGGACGAGCCTCCATCGCGCGGATGAAGCGGTGCAACTCTTCCGGCGCGTCCGGTACTGCTTCAAGTCCCTTATCACAGGCCGTGACCAACACATCGACCAGCGGGCGAAAACCCAGCTTTGGCATCAGCGCCGCATAAGGATCGGCCACCGTATCACCCAGCATGGTGTAGGCTTCCATGCGCGCGATCAGCTCGGCGTTGGCGGCAAGCCGGGGCGCATCCTTTGCCCAGCGGCCGCGCAGTTCGCTCGCCGCCGCATCACCGCGGACTAGCCGTTCAGGCACCAGGTCGAAATCCACCGAGCCGAACATGTCGGGATTGTCGGTTTTCTGGCTGTGGATCTTCTGCTGCAGGGGAGACAGGGCAGACACGTGAAACTCCTCGCTGCCGTCAGACGGCGGCCTGGGCCCAAAGATACCGCTGCCGGAGCGACAAGCAAGGCCAACCCCGAGGAATGCCCCTGAAGGCCGAGTTGACGCTGTGATCAGAGGCCCAGCCGCTGCATTACCAGCGGCAGCTGATCGTTGCCGAAGTACATGTAGGTGCCGTCGATGAAGATCGTGGGCGATCCGAACGCGCCGCGGTCGATGGCTTCCTGCGTGTTGCGGCGCAGACGCTGCTTGCAGTCCTCGCTTGCCGCCGCCGTGCGCAGCACGGGGCCATTGAGGCCGCACGCCGTGGCGATCTCCTCCAACACGTCGAGGTCATCGATATTGCGTTGGTCGGTGAAATAGGCCTCGAACGCCGCTTCGCTGAAGCGCACCAGCGCGGCCTGGTCCTTCTCCAGCGCACAAGCGAAGCGCATGGCGTTCACCGACTTCACTGGATGGTAGGCCGAGGGAAAGTTCATCGCCACCCCTGCAAGCCCTGCCCATTCCTTCAGCCACACGAAGTTGAGGCGGAACTTGGGGTTGTCCGGGTTCTTGCGACTTTCATAGACGCTCTCGTTCACCGCGTTGAACACCCCGCCGACAAGGATTGGCTTCCATGTCACCGCGATATCCTTGCCCTCAATGGCTTTCCCGAAGTTCGCAAAGGCAATCCGCGTCCACGGCGAGGAGAGGTCGTAGAAGAATTCGGCGGTGTTGCTCACGTGTCTTGCTCCTTGATGCCGAACAGGATGCGGCGCGTCTCGGCGCTGTCCTGCGGCCGCTTATTCACCCGCTCGCTACCAAGCGCCACGCCCCGGCGCAGACCGGGCCGCTGCTTAAGCCGGTCGTACCAGCTGCGCACGGCGGGATATTCGTCCAGCGGAATATCCTGCGCCTTCCAGGTCCGCACCCATGGCCAGCAGGCCATGTCCGCGATGGAATAGGCCTCGCCTGCCAAGAATGGCGATCCCGCAAGCTGCCTTTCGAGCACTCCGTAGAGTCGCAGCGCCTCATCCCGGTAGCGGTTCGTAGCATAGGCGATCCGATCGGGCGCGTAGAGCTTGAAGTGGCCATGCTGTCCCAGCATGGGCCCAAGGCCGCCAACCTGCCAGAACAGCCATTCCATCACCCGCTTGCGGCTGCGAAGGTCATCAGGAAGGAACTGTCCAGTCTTTTGCGCAAGATAGAGCAGGATTGCCCCGGTCTCAAACACCGAAATGGGCTCACCGCCATCGGCGGGTGCATGGTCCGTGATGGCCGGAATCCGGTTATTGGGGCTTATGGTCAGAAAGTCCGGCGCAAACTGTTCGCCCTTGCCAAGATCGATCCACTGCACGCGGTAAGGCAGCCCGCATTCCTCCAGCATGATCGAGATCTTCCACCCGTTGGGCGTCGGCGCAGTCAGCAGTTCGATCATCGGGGCCTCATCACGCTTGGTCTTCATCGCAGCCTTGTCGGTTGGGCGCTCAAGCGCTTCGGCGGCAGCTCGGTGCCGGCATTTGTGCCATATTCGCGCAGGAGCTAACGCGCCTTGGGGATCGCCTGCTTTTCCGCTTCGGCAATTGCAGCACGCGTGATGGGCTCCATCAGGCGGTAACCCTTGGCATTGGGGTGGATGCCATCGGGCGCGACATCGGGGTTCATGCCGCCCTCGGCGTTCACCAGCGCGCCGTGATAATCGGCATAGACCGCTCCGCGTGACCGCGCGAGATCGCGCAGCCAGGCATTCAGCGTCACGACCTGTCTGGCCGGAGCCAGTTGCGGCTTCCACGGGAATCTTGCAGCAGGCAGGATGCTGGCGATCACCACGCTGATGCCATTGGCCCGCGCGATATCGACCATCGCGGCGACATGATTCTTGTACATCTCCGGACTGTTCGGCCCGGTGTTGCCGCCGAGGTCATTGGTGCCGATCATGATGTGCACAACGCGCGGGCGTACCCGCACGACATCCTGATAGAATCGCACAAGCACCTGCGGGCTGGTCTGCCCGCCGATGCCGCGACCCACTGCGCCGCCTGCAAAAAGCGCCGGTGCCAGAGGCACCCAGCCTTCGGTGATCGAATCACCGATGAATACGACGCGCGGGGCAGCCGCGATCTGTGTGTTCGCCTCAGCGTAGCGGCATTCCCATGCCCAGTCGTTCTTGAGCAGATAGGGATGCGCAAACCACAACCCCTGCTGTTCAGGGCAGGGCCTCTCGATCATCCCCTCACCCGGGGCTTCAACCGGCGGTGAAGGCGGCGGCCAGCTCAGCGCAGGCCCTGTCTGGGCCATTGCGGGGCGAGCCCAAAGTGCGAGCGCTGCAATGGCAGCCAGCTTCACCTTCGTATGCCGCATCAGATGATCCCGATGGCTTTGCCCGCGCGTTCGAACATACCGGTGATGATTTCCACCTGCTCGGCGGTGTGTTCGGCGCACAGCGAGCAGCGCAGCAGGGTCATCCCCGCAGGGGTAGCAGGCGGGCGGGCAAGGTTCACATAGAGCCCCTCGCGCAGAAGCGCTTCCCACATCATCGCCCCGCGTTCCAGATCGGGCATGATCACCGCGATGATCGCGCTCTGCGGCTCTGCCGTGCCCAGTTTGAAGCCAAGGCCTGTCAGCGCCTTGTGCAGGGTGCGCGAGTTTTCCCACAGGTGCGCGCGCTTGTTTCCGGCATGCATCAGCTTGCGGATCGAGGTCGCGGCGGTTGCCACCACGCTGGGCGGCAGGCTGGCGGTGAAGACATAAGGGCGGCACACCAGCCGCATGATCTCGAACTTCGGGTGGTTCGAAACGCAGAAGCCGCCGACGGTGCCGACTGACTTGGAGAAGGTGCCGATCACGAAATCGACCTGATCCAGCACGCCCTGATCCTCGGCCACGCCGCGACCGTTGGGCCCGATGAAGCCCATCGAATGCGCCTCGTCTACCAAGACCATCGCGCCATTTTCCTTGGCGACGCGGATCATTTCCTTGAGCGGTGCGATATCGCCGAGCATCGAATAGACGCCTTCGAGGATCACCAGCTTGCCCGCGCCTTCGGGAATGCGCTTCAGGCGCTTCTCCATCGCTTCGATATCGTTGTGCTTGAACGGCACGACTTCGGCGTCGCCCATCTTGCAGCCATCCCAGATCGAGGCGTGGCTATCGATATCGAGCACGATGTAATCGCCCTTGCCCGCGATTGTGCTGATGATGCCGAGGTTTGCCTGGTAGCCGGTGGAAAATACCATGGCATGATCCATGCCATAGAATTCTTTGAGCGCATCCTCAACCGCGCGGTGGCCAGCATAAGTGCCGTTGAGCACGCGGCTACCCGTGGTGCCTGCGCCGAAATCATCGAGCGCCTGCTTGCCCGCCGCGATCACGTCGGGGTCGAAGGTCATGCCCATGTAATTGTAGGTGCCGAGCAGGATCGTCTCGCGACCGCTGCAGATCGCAGTGGTGGGTGAAAGCACCTTTTCCATCACGAGGCTGAAGGGGTCGGTCACGCCCGTGTCGAGCAGGTCCTGCCGCTGCTTGATCAGCGGATCGAACCGCGAGAACAGGTCGGTCTTCGTCTCGGCGGGCATGTCGGTGGGGGTCATGTCGTTCATTGGTTCAGCCCTGCAGGGTGGTCACGGCATCGATCAGCTGGCCGTACGTCTCGATCTCGGCCTGCTGGTTCATGCTGATGATAATGTCGAATTCGTCCTCGATAGCTGCAACAAAGTCCATGACGGTGAGGCTGTCCCACTCAAGGTCCCCGGAGAACGAGGTGGCTTCGCTAATCCCAATCGCGTTCTTGTTGAACGGGGTGATTACCTCGGCGATGCGGGCAGCAGTGGCGGCGCGATCCATTATTGTGTTCTCCGTGACTGAGGCGCCCTTGCCCCAAGATTGCGGCTGAAAAGCGGCCAGCCCCGCCGCTTGTCAAGCGCAAGCGCTATGTGGCATCCCCAATTTTTGCGGTGCGATGCATGCAGCGCCCCCCGGAGACGCCCATGGCTGACCAAACCCCGCCTTCAGAACCGCCCAAAGCGACACCATCGACGCTTTCCCCTTCGGGCTATTCGAACCATGCCATCCACCTTGTGCGCACTGCGCAGACCGTGAACCTCGCGCTGAGCCAGATGGCCGATTCCAAGGCCTCGATCCTGATGGGCGCGACCTTTGTGGTTTTCACCATCACGGTGGGGCAGGCCAAGAACGGCCATCTGCCGCCAGCGCTGCTGGTGCTCGCCGCCTTTGCCTTTGCTTCGGCGATGTTTGCGGTCATGGCGGTGTTACCCAGCATCGGCGGCCCCGCGCGCGCCAGCGCGCCGCCGCCGCGCCCCAACAAGCTGTTTTTCGGCACTTTCACCGCGATAGACGAGGACGAGTGGACCGAAAGTGTGCTGGCCGATCTGCGCGCGGATGAAACGGTGTTCCGCACCATGCTCCATGATATGTACCAAAACGGCCAGGTCCTGCAGCACAAGAAGTATCGCTATCTGGGCTACGCCTACCGCCTGTTCATGGCCGGGCTGGTGGGGACAGTGGTGATGTTCATCACCGAATACCTTATTGCGGCGGGTTAACTCAGACCAGCTTGCGCACAGCTGTCATAAACGGCGTTATCGAAACCGGTTTGGCAAGGTATCCTTCCGCCCCCGCCTCACGGATGCGGTCTTCATCGCCCTTGCCTGCATAGGCGGTAACGGCCAGCACCGGGATCGGGCGCAGTTCGGGATCGCCCTTGAGGGCTTCGATCAATTCAAGCCCCGAAACATTGGGCAGCTGGATATCCATGATGATCAGGTTGGGCACGAATTCCCGCGCGCGAACAAGCACATCGCGGCCATCAGCGATGGGTTCCACGGCGAAACCATTGGCCTTTAGCAGGTCACAGAACAGCTTTCGGTTGAGGTCGTTGTCCTCGACAACAAGAATTCTTTTTGCCACTGACCCAGCGTATCCTCATTCTGCTTGCCTACATGCTCTATTCACCCCGGAAGGCCCTGACAATCGCCTGCGCAAATGCCTCCACCCATGATCCTGCCGCGCTCGCGTTGCAAGCGCTCGGCTGGGTGCTGGGTGATGCGCCGCGCGCTGAACGCTTTCTTTCGCTGACGGGCCTGACGCCCGATGAACTGCGCGCCGGGCTGGGTGATCCGGCCGTGCTGGCTGCCGTGCTCGAGTTCTTGTGCGGGCATGAGGCCGATCTAATTGCGGCAGCCGATGCGCTGTCGGTCCAGCCGGGCGATCTCGCTGCGGCTCAGGAGTATCTCAAATGAAAAAACCGCTGGTGATCAGCGATTGCGATGAAGTTTTGCTGCACATGGTTTCGCCCTTCAAGGATTGGCTGGGTGAACAGCAAGGCATCGATTTCATCATGAAAAACAACGATTTCGGCAAGGCAATGCGCTACGCTGGCACCGGCGATCTGGTGCCGCCGGCCGAGATCTGGCGCCTGCTCGGCCTGTTTTTCGATACCCAGATGCACCGCCAGCCCGCGATTACCGGGGCAGTGGAAGGGATCAATGCGCTGTCGCAGCACGCCGATGTGGTGATCCTTACCAACCTCAACGATGATCGGCGCGATGCGCGGGCCCGTCAGCTTGAAGCGGTCGGCATCACGGCGCGGGTCTTCACCAACACCGGTCCCAAAGGCCCCGCGCTGAAAGCGATCCTTGACGAATACCAGCCCAGCCGTGCGGTGTTCATCGATGATCTTCCGCAGCACCACGGATCGGTGATGGAAATCACCCCCCATGTCAGCCGTCTTCATCTGTGCGGCGAACCGATGCTGGCGCCGTTCATCGATTGCGCGCATGTGCAAGGCCATGCCCACGCGCGTATTGACGAATGGGGCCGCGCGCTGCCCTGGCTTCTGGACCGCATCCACGGAGTGAATGATGTCTGATCGGATCGATGCAAAACTGGCCGAACTCGGCCTTGTTCTCCCTGCTCCAGCTGCGCCGGTCGCGGCTTATGTCCCGACGGTCGAGGCGGGCGGCTTCCTCTACGTCTCTGGCCAAGTCTCGTTTGTCGATGGCGCGCTGATCAAAGGCCGTCTGGGCGAGGACGTGGCGCTGGAGCAAGGCGTGATTGCCGCGCAGGGCTGCGGGCTAATGTTGCTCGCACAGGCCAAGGCTGCGCTCGGCTCGCTTGACCGGATCGCGCGAGTGGTCAAACTCGGCGCGTTCATTGCCTCAACGAATGGTTTCACCGATCAGCCCAAGGTCGCCAATGGTGCGTCCGAATTGATGGTGGCGGTATTCGGGGAGGCGGGCAAGCATGCCCGCAGTGCCGTCGGCGTGCCGGTGCTGCCGCTTGGCTGTGCGGTGGAAATCGATGCTGTATTTGCTGTCGTTCCTGCTTGACCGCCTGCTAGCCCCAGCGCCGCTCCCGGCGCGGGTCGCGTGGCTACGCGGAGTGACGTACGCCCACCGAGGCCTGCATGGCGCCGGTTTGCCTGAAAACTCGCCTTCTGCCTTCGCTGCGGCGATTTCGGCCGGCTATGGCATCGAATGCGACATCCAGCGCAGCAGCGACGGGATGGCGATGGTCTTTCATGATTGGGATCTTGACCGCCTGACCGCCGAAAAAGGCCCGCTGATCGAGCGCAGTGCGGCGCAGCTCGGCCGGATCCGCATAGCAGGCGGCAACGACACGATCCCCACCTTGCGCCAGTTGCTCGATCAGATCGGGGGCCGCGTGCCGCTGCTGATTGAGATCAAGGCCCGGCCGTCCTCGCGCATTCCTGCAATCTGCCTTGCGGTTCGGCGCATGCTCGAAGGGTATCGGGGCGAGGTGGCCGTGATGAGCTTCGACCCGCGCGTGCCGCGCTGGTTCGCACGCTTTTCGCCGCATGTGGTGCGCGGGCTGGTCATGATGGAGGAGGGCAACCGGACTGTGCTGGCCCGCACCCGGCGTCACATTCTGCTGTGGCGCGCAAGGCCCGATTTCCTGGCCTATGACGTGACCGATCTGCCTAGCCGCTTTGCCGCTGCGCAGCGCCGACGGGGCGTTCCGGTGCTGACCTGGACCGTGCGCTCGCCCGAATTGCTGGAACGCGCCGCTCGCCACGCCGATGGTCCGATTGCGGAAGGCGGCGGAATTCAAGCACCGCAGGCGGTGGAGGAGGCCGAAACCGCGTGAGCATCACGGCGCGCGTCCATCACAATGTGTCCGAGATCGACGCCGCAGATTGGGACCGGCTTGCCGGAACCGGCAATCCCTTCACCAGCCACGCGTTCCTCACTCTGCTTGAAGAATCCGGCAGTGTCGGCGGCCGTAGCGGCTGGTCGCCCTTGCCGCTGGTGATCGAGGACGAAGCGGGCGCGCCCGCTGGCGCGCTTCCCGCCTATCTCAAGACCCACAGCCAGGGCGAATATGTCTTCGATCACAACTGGGCTGACGCCTGGCAGCGCGCGGGCGGAAACTATTATCCCAAGCTCCAGATCAGCGTCCCGTTCACGCCTGCTACCGGCCCGCGCCTGCTCACCGGCGGCAACCCGGCACTCGCCGTCCCGCTGCTGCGCGTGGCTGAGCAGCTGTGCGAGCAGAACAATCTCTCCTCTGCTCATGCCACTTTCATCGAACCGGCGCAGCTGCCGCTTTTTGAGGAAGCGGGCTGGCTGCTGCGGACCGACACGCAGTTTCATTGGGACAATCAGGGTTACGTCAGCTTTGACGAGTTCCTCGGCGCGCTCTCGTCCGAGAAACGCAAGAACCTGCGCAAGGAACGTGCCAGAGCGCAGGACGGGGTCGAGATCCGACAGCTTACCGGCGCTGCCATCCTGCCCGAATATTGGGACGCGTTCTGGGTGTTCTATCAGGATACCGGCGCGCGCAAATGGGGCCGGCCTTATCTGACGCGCGAGGCGTTCACGCTGCTGGGCGAGCGGATGGCGGACCGGATCATGCTGATCATGGCCTTCATCGGCGATCAGCCCGTGGCCGGCGCACTCAACTTCATTGGCAGCGAGGCGCTCTATGGGCGCTATTGGGGTGCCGTGGTCGACAAGCCGTTCCTGCACTTCGAGCTGTGCTATTATCAGGCGATTGATGCGGCCATCGCACTGGGGTTGAAGCGGGTCGAAGCGGGAGCACAGGGCCAGCACAAGCTGGCGCGGGGCTATGCGCCGGTGCCCACATGGTCAGCACACTATATCACCGATCCCGGTTTCCGCCGCGCGATTGCTGATTTTCTGGAGCGCGAACGGCGCGGTGTGGCGCAGGAACAGCTCTGGCTGGGTGAACGGACCCCGTTCAAAAAGGAATAGGAGTTACTTCACCCGGTAGCGCAGGCGCAGCGATTTCGAACTGCCTACCGCCGTGATGCCTTGCGGCCTGACCCGCACATCGGTGACCGCCGGATCGGCTCCGTTCGCATTGGGGCTGGGCGCTTAAGTCCAGCTGAATCCATTGTTGTTCGAGAACTTGATGCTGTCGCTCGTGCTGCCAAGGCCGGCAAAGCTGTAGGTCAATCCGCAAGTCCCTGCGGGGAAAGCCGCCGGTCCGCTCCCCGCCCCGCTGAAATCCGACACGATCAGCGGGCTGCCCGCCGGGGATGAGCTTCAGGTTGGCCGTGCCATGGACCGGGTCGGATAAGG
Organism: Sphingomonadaceae bacterium; assembly: GCA_947442095.1. Taxonomy (GTDB): domain Bacteria; phylum Pseudomonadota; class Alphaproteobacteria; order Sphingomonadales; family Sphingomonadaceae; genus Novosphingobium. Next base: position 15,394 of record CANEVG010000003.1, on the reverse strand, counting down.
CGGCGCTGGTCTTGCTGACGTTCAAAGCCGGCTTGAACACCAGTGCCGCGATATCGAAGTTGCCGAAGTCGGGAATGACGAGCACGAAGTTATTGGTCCTGCGCTGACCGGCACGTTGGAGGGCCCGGCCCGTTTCCACAGGCCGATCGGATCGCTGTCGACAAAGCCGGTGCCGGCAGACGAAATGATCGTGCCGTTTGCTTCGCGGATGTTGATCGGCAGCCCGGTCAGGGCTTTCGGGACATCGCGGACGGAAGACCATCCGCCGAAATCGACCATGCCCTGCGAGGGGACTGTTACCGTCTCGCGGATGCCTCCCTCGCTTGGCGTGACGGTGGGATTGCCGGCGTATCCCGGCCACGGCCGGATCACGTTTCAGGGCTGCGGCCGTGCGGGCGAGATGTTGAAGATCGTCCAGCCCGGGATGCTCACATAGAAGTCGTTGGCGCTGGGGGGCACCGGGCTTTCATAGCTACCGTTGACAAGGAGTTTCTGTGCCGATGCTATGTCTGGCGGGGTAAGGGCCGCCAGTGCAGCCAATACCGCCGAAACTGGGCGCAGCCGGTGCGCAGCCACGAACATGTTTCCTGTCTCATGTTTCGTACCGGATCAGGCCGCACGGGTATCCGGCTTAGCAGTGCGCAGCCATTCGCGGGCGCGGCGCTGAGCTTCGGCGATCTCGCGTGCGGTCATGTCGTCCGAAACTTCGGCGCGGCACAGCGCGGCCTCTTCGTGTCCGGCAACGGCTGCCAGGTTGAACCACTTGTGCGCCTCGATGAGGTCGCACGGCGCGCCGTGGCTGCCGATGGAAAAGGCGACGCCCAGATCGAACAGCGCATCGTTGTCACCTGCAGCGGCAGCTGCGAGACAGGCCCCAACCAGTGTGTCCGTGGCCGCGCTGTCTGCGCTGGTTTCGTTAAGCGGAGCGGCCTCGTTTCCCGAGACCAGCTTGATCCATGTCTGTGCCATAACCCTTGACCCTCATACGCTCTGGAACGGTTCCGGCGGGTCGCTTCGTGCGGCGCCGGGCAAGCACAAAGTCACCAAACTTGGTCAACAAGTGGTTAACGCCGAAAAAAAGCTCGGCAGGGGCGTGGATCGGCCGGGGATCAGTTTGGGGATGCTCAGGTATGCCAGGGTACCATTCGATCAGTTTTGCCTGCGCATGCCTGCCCGGGCCGAGAGGAATAGCTTGTGCCGATTCCGCAGCTTGCCTATAGGCGCGGCAACCGTAAGCGAGGCCTTGCCCCTATAGCAGGTCGCGCGGCTGGTGGTCGAAAAAGCAGCAGCTTGGAGGGCCGGATGGCTGGGGTTTTGAGTGACGAGATCGACGTTCTTTCCAAGGCGCGCCGGGCGATGCCCGGGGATTATTTCCCTTCCGACGACGAACCCTACATGAACGAGGCGCAGCAGGATTATTTCCGCCGCCTGTTGCTTGAATGGAAGAAGTCGATTTTGTCAGCCTCGGCAGGCACGCTTTCGGCGCTGCAGGATGGCCCGATCCGTGAACCGGATCTCAATGACCGCGCCTCGAGCGAGACCGAGTGGGGCATCGAATTGCGCACCCGGGATCGGCAGCGCAAACTCATCGCCAAGATCGATGCCGCCATGCGCCGGATTGATGAAGGCGAATACGGTTACTGCGAAGTCACAGGTGAACCAATTGGTCTGGGCCGTCTGGTTGCCCGTCCCATCGCCACGATGACCGTCGAGGCGCAGGAAGCCCACGAGCGGCGTGAGAAAATCTCGCGCGATATGTGAACTGCCTTTCCGCTTCAGGGTCGAAACAGATTGCAACATGTCTGTCCCGGTCCGGTACACCTTGCGCAAAGTGCGGTTAATGGGCCGCCGGTTTAAGATCTTGTTTGCCAAGCCCGGTTAGCAAATCCCCAGAAAGCCGTGCGATTTCCAGCATGGCTTGCAAGGTTACGGTCGGTTCGGGTGTTCCGGACCGATTTTGCGAGCCTTCTTTGGCAGATGAGACGGAACCGGGCGTGACAGAACTCGATCATCGGCAAGTGGGGCGTGACAGTCTGTTTCTCATGGCGGACGTGCGTTTGTCCGGCGCGGGTGACGAGCACCGGGTCAAGGTGCGCAATCTCTCGGGCGGCGGCATGATGGCCGAAGGCCAGATGAAAGTGGCCCGCGGTGCCAAGCTGGACATCAATCTGCGCAACATCGGCTGGGTGCCGGGAGCCGTCGCGTGGATCCAGGACAACCGCTTCGGCATTGCCTTCATGGAAGAGATTGATCCCAAGCTCGCGCGCGACCCGACCATTGCCAACGCTGGGGAAGGCACGCCGCGCTTCGTCAAGCCAGTAATCTCCATGACCGATCCGGCCAGGCTCCGGAAAATCTGAAACCGCAAAATCTGCAAGATATCACCGCGCTTGCGTCCTTGCGGCGCTGACCCACGCGCGCGCGCGTGCTAGCCATAACGCGCGATGAAGCGTGTTTTTCGTCTTTCTGCCGTTTCTGGCGCCGCCTTTGCAATGCTTGCGGCCCTGGTGCTTGGCATGGCCGGGTGCAGCCGCCGGGGCGAAGGGCCGCTGCCAATCGCATTGATCGGCGAAAAGACGGCCCTTCAGGCGAACGGCCCGCGCATTTCGCCTGCCGCGCAAATGGTGCGCGGGGCAACGGTCGAAGGCCTGGTCGGCTTCGATGCGGGGGGCCACATTGTTCCGGCGCTGGCTGACCGCTGGATCATCACCGATGATGGTGAAAGTTATATCTTCCGCTTGCGCGATGGCACCTGGCCCGGGGGCGCCCGGATCACTGCCGAAACCGCTGCTGCCGCGCTGCGCAAGGCGCTGGCACAGATCAAAGGCACCGCGCTCGGGCTTGATCTGGCAGCGATCGAACAAGTGCGGGTCATGGCCGACCGGGTGATCGAGATCGATCTTTCCGCGCCTGCCCCCGATCTTTTGACCCTGCTCGCGCAGCCAGAACTTGGCCTGCCGTATGCTCGCAGCGGTGCGGGGCCCATGGCCGTTGTGCGCAAGGAAGATGCCACCATCTTCTCGCTCATCCCGCCCGAAGAGCGTGGTCTTGCTCCGCCGGAAAACTTCAAGCGCCGTGCGCGCCCCCTTGTGATCAATTTTGCCCCTGCCGTCTCGGCGGTGAAGCGTTTCAACGATGGGGATGCCGACGTCGTGCTCGGCGGGCGGATAGATTCGCTGCCCCTCGCTTCGGCAACTCCGCTTTCCCGCGGCAATATCCAGCTCGATCCGGTGATCGGCATGTTCGGCCTGCTGGTGGATGTCGAGACCGGCTTCCTTGCCGAGGCGCCCAATCGCGAGGCGCTGGCGCTGGCGATCGACCGCGATGCCATGATCGCGGCGTTCAACATCGGCGGCTGGCAACCCACCACGCGCGTCGTATCCAGCGGTCTCGTGGATGATCCGGGCACTGTGGGTGAACGCTGGATGGGCGTTGCAATGGAGCAGCGCCGCGCCCTCGCCGCAGAACTGGTCACGCGCTACAAGGCCACGGGCAAGGGCGCTCCGGTCCTTCGCATTGCCGCACCCGATGGTCCTGGCTCGCGCATCGTGCTGGATCGGCTGGCCACGGACTTCGATGCCATCGGCATGCTGGTCGTGCGGGTGGGGGAAAACAAGCCCGCCGACTTGCGGCTGGTCGATGCTACTGCCCGCTATGGCCGCGCCACATGGTTCCTCAATCAGTTGGCCTGTTCGGTCCACAAGGCGGCCTGCAGCGCGGCGGGCGATGCCCTCTTGGCAAGCGCCCGTAAGGCGAAGGACGCGCGGGAACGGGCCGCTCTGCTCGGCGATGCCGAAGCGCAAATCACCGCCGCGAACGCCTTTATCCCGATTGCCCGTCCGATGCGTTGGTCGCTGGTACGTAGTGGCGTTACCGGCTTTGCACCCAACCCATGGGGCTGGCACCCGCTCCCGCCGCTGGCAATGCTTGCCAGGTAACCTATAAAATCTTTAAAAATCAATCGCTATGCCGTTTTTCTCCCAGTCGCCAAAGCGCGTGGGATCAAGACCGTCGGGATCGTCGCGGTGCTCGGCCGGGCGCGGTGTGGGCGCGGGTTCGGTGGACCAGTGCGCGGGCCGCGTGAAGCCTGCGGGGCGTGTCGTGGCGCGATTGATCAGCTTCTTCATTGCGCCTGCCTGCCCAAGTCCGCGCCCAAGCGCAATTGCCAAGAAGGGCACCACGCGCGATAGGCTGGCGGATGGCCCGTTCTTCCCAATCCATCGAAGCTGAACTTCCCGGCGTCCCCACTCGCCGCGCGGCGCTGCGCCTGATCGATGCCGTGCTACGGCGCGGCGACCCGCTCGATCAGGCTGCACCGCCCGTCCTGCGCGCGATCGAACGCGGGGATGACCGCGCACTTGCGCTTGCCATCGCGGCTGAAGCGCTGCGCTGGCTGACCGATCTCGACCGCCTGATCGATGGCGCAACCCGCCAGGTTCTCCCCGAAGATGCCAAGGCGCGCAGCGTGCTGCGGCTGATGCTGGCGCAGGCGCTGCGGCTCGGTCTGCCGCCCCACGCCGTGATCGCCACTGGCCTGCCGCTGCTTACCGGCGGTCCGCGCCGGCTCGCCCACGGCGTGTTCTCTGCCGTTTTGCGCGGGGAAGGGCTGCCCGTTGCGCCAACGCTTCCCGAAGCCGCTCTGGCGCGATGGAGCCAAGCTTGGCCCGATCGCGTGGAAGCCATCGCCGCCGGTCTCGCCGTGCCGCCGCCGCTCGACCTTTCGCTGCGCGATCCGGCCCGGACGGACGAATGGGCCGAGCGCCTCGGGGGCCTGTCACTCGCCCACGGCCACGTCCGTCTCGCGCGCGCCGGTTCGGTCGAGAGCATCGAGGGTTTTGCCGAGGGCGCATGGTGGGTGCAGGATCTTGCCGCCACCGTCCCTGCGCGCCTGCTCGGCCCCGGCGAGGGCCGCCGCGTGCTCGATCTCTGCGCTGCACCTGGCGGCAAGACGCTGCAGCTCGCCGCCGCCGGGTGGAAGGTCACCGCGCTCGACAAGTCTGCCCGCCGCCTCGAGCGCCTGCGGGAAAATGTCGCGCGCGTCGGCATGGAAGTCGATGTCGTGGTGGCGGATGCGATGCAGTGGCGGCCCGAGGCGCTGTTCGACGCTGTGCTGATCGACGCACCCTGTAGTGCCACCGGCACCTGCCGCCGCCATCCCGATGTGCTCCACCGCCTGATCGATGGCGAAGCGCTGACAGAATTGCAGCGCGGCCTCCTCGAGCGCGGCGCAGGCGCGCTCCGTGCCGATGGGCGGTTGGTCTATGCTGTGTGCTCGCTGGAGCCGGAAGAAGGCGAGGCGCAGGCGGAGTGGGTCAAAGCCATGGGCCGCGTCGCCATCACGGCAGACCAGCTGCCCGCAGGCCTTGCTCCAACCCCCGAAAGCTGGTTCCGCAGCGATCCCGGCATGCTGCCAGAGGCCGGAGGCATCGATGGCTTCTTCGCCGCGATGTGGGAAAAATAGGGACAGGCCCGATTTTTTCAGGCCCTATTGTCCAAGGCGCTATTTTCTACGCCTTAACTTTGGCCGCAAAACTCTTGCGCAGTTTCTGCAGCTTGGGCGGTATCACCGCAAGGCAATAGGGATTGCGCTGGCCTTCGCCCTGCCAATACTCCTGATGATAGTCCTCCGCCGGATACCACATCGCAGGGCCTTCGATGGTCGTCACGATCGACTTCGGGCTGGCGGCCTGCGCGCGGGCAATCGCAGCTTCCATTGCGGCGCGCTGCTCGTCGTCCGCCGGAAACAGCGCAGAGCGATACTGTGTGCCGATGTCGTTGCCCTGCCGGTTGAGCGTGGTCGCGTCATGCGTGGCGAAGTGAATGTCGAGCAGGTCGTCGAGCGAAAGCTGGTCTGGATCATAGGTCACGCGGATCGCCTCGGCATGGCCGGTCGTGCCGCTGCACACCTGCTTGTAGGTCGGGTTCGCGCCGTTGCCGCCAATGTAGCCGCTCTCCACCCCGCTCACGCCGACAACATCGCGAAACACCGCTTCGGTGCACCAGAAGCACCCGCCTGCCATGATTGCCTGTGCCATTTATTTCATCCTTTTTGCTGGCTCTTCTGCCGGGTGCGCATGCCCGGCATGTCTTGCGCTGCAAATAGGGATGCGAGGGCCGATTGTCATCGGCTCGCGCTAGCTTAGGGTGATGTGCATTCTTGCGAATCGACCCCAGTTCATCATCCTGCGGAGTTACCCCATGCGCAAAGCCAAGTTCCTTGCCGCCCTGCTGCTTGCCGCTGCCGCCATGCCGGCCTTCCCGCTGACCGCTTTGGCCGCAGCACCTGATGCACCCGGCGTGTCTGATCCGGCCATGGCCGCCGTGCTTGCCGATCCGCGCCGCGACAAGGACCGCGCGCGCGATCCATTCCGGCATCCGGCTGAAACGCTGGCTTTCTTCGGGATCAGGCCGGGCATGACCGTAGTCGATTTCATTCCCTCGGGCGGCTGGTACACGCGCATATTGCTGCCTTATCTGGGCGAAAAGGGGCAGTATATCGGGCTCAATCCTTCGGTCGTGAACGGCACCGCCCAGCAGAAGGAATGGTTTGCCGATGCTGCGACCAAGTTCCCGCCAAAGGCTGCGGCATGGACCGGCATGCCGGTCAGCCGCGTTCATGCGTACAATTCCGATGGTCTGCCGGCTACGCTGAAAGGCAAGGTAGACCGCGTGATCATGATGCGCGAGTTCCACAATCTTTGGCCCGATGGCCTGATGTATGCCGAACTCGCCACGATCCGCGGCCTGCTCAAGGAGGATGGCCTGCTTGGCATCGAAGAACATCGCGCCAAGGCCGATGCGCCCGGTTCCTACACGCTTGGCACGATGGGCTACATGCGCGAGGCCGATGTGATCGCGCTGGTAGAAGCCCACGGTTTCCGCCTTGTCGGCAAGAGTGAGGTCAACGCGAACCCCAAGGACAGCGCCAACTGGCCCGACGGCGTATGGACGCTGCCGCCCTCTCTGGCCCTGAAGGACAAGGACCGCGAAAAGTACGTGGCGATCGGCGAAAGCGACCGCATGACGCTGCTCTTCGCGAAGCGCCCCTGATCGGCGCAGGCTTGCTGGGGCAGGCGGGCTTTGACAAAATCCTCCCGACCCATCAATTCCTCTCACCATGACCAAGCTCACCGTAGCTGCACTGCAGCTGGCGCTCCATGCGCCTGATCCGCAGACCAACATCGATGCCGTCGCCGCGCTGGTCGAGCAGGCGGCACAGGCGGGCGCGCAGATCGTGCTTCCGCCCGAGCTTTTTGCCGGGCCTTATTTCTGCACTGTCGAGGACGAGGCGCTCTTCGCCCTCGCGCATCCGCTTGCGGAAGATCCTTCGGTCAAGGCGATGCAGGCACTCGCAAAACGCCTCGGCATCGCCATCCCCACCAGCTTCTTTGAGCGTGATGGACCGCATTTCTACAACACGCTGGCGATGATTGGCCCTGACGGCGAGATCATGGGCACCTATCGCAAGAGCCACATCCCGGACGGCCCGGGCTATGAGGAAAAGTACTATTTTCGCCCCGGCAACACGGGGTTCAAGGTGTGGAATGTGATGGGCACACGCATTGGCGTGGGCGTGTGTTGGGATCAGTGGTATCCGGAATGCGCGCGCGCGATGGCCTTGATGGGCGCGGAAGTGCTGTTCTATCCCACGGCCATCGGCAGCGAGCCATACGACCCTGACCTCGAGACCAGCCGCGTCTGGCGCCGCGCGATGCTCGGCCATGCCGTGTCGAACTGCATGCCCGTGGTCGCCGCCAACCGCATCGGCAGCGAGAGCGTTCAGGGCACGCCGCTGCAGCGCTTCTATGGCCACAGCTTCATCGCAGATCAGTGGGGCGATTTCCTGGCGGACTACGGCGCGGATGAGACCGGTGTGCTCGTTGCGACGCTCGACCTTGTCGAAGCCGCGCGCCACCGCGCCGGAATGGGCTTTTTTCGCGATCGCCGGCCCGAGTTATACGCCCTGCTTGCCCAAGACATCTAGGGCAAGTGTCCCAGCGTTACATTATCGCGCTCGGCTCTAACGTGCGCCATCCGCGCCACGGTCTGCCGCCTGCTGTGCTGCGCGCAGCGCTTGCAGCGATGGCCGACGAAGGGCTCAAGATCGACGCCGCCTCACCGATCACCGCCAGCGCCCCCCTCGGCCCGTCGCGCCGCCGCTATGCCAACGCCGCCGTCCGTATTGCCACGTCGCTTGGCCCGCCCGCGCTCCTCGCGCTGCTGAAGCAGATCGAGACCCGCTTCGGCCGCGTGCGCCGCGGTGCCCGCTGGGGTGCCCGCACGCTCGATCTCGATGTGGTGTTGTGGAGTGGCGGCTTATGGCGCAGCGCCGCCCTCACCATACCGCACCCCGCTTTCCGTGAGCGTCCGTTCGTGCTTGGCCCAACCTCGGCCATCGCCCCGCAATGGCGCGATCCCGGCACCGGCTGCACCATTCGCCACCTCCACGCCCGCTTGACCCGGCAGGTCCCCGCCCCTAGGTGACCGCATCCCGATTGCGTGTGGGCCCTTAGCTCAGTCGGTAGAGCAACTGACTTTTAATCAGTAGGTCGCTGGTTCGAACCCAGCAGGGCTCACCACTTTTGATAATATTATCAAAAACTTGCATCCGCAAGATTGCAGGACGGCGATCTGCCATTCTCCCTTAGGTAGCATTCTAGGTAGCACGCCGTTGAAGACGCTTTCCGGGCGGCGTTTTCATCAGGCTTTGGCCAGTACACTGACGGATCGACTGCTAGCCTTGGTTTCGTCGGCATTGCCGCCGTTCGCGGCTTTGCCGTGGGAATGCAAAACCCGTCGTTCATCACCCCCCCAACTATGGCACCTTTGGTGCCGGTTGCTAACAAGCAGGTTGCGATCCAATTTTCGCCGTTCCCTTGCGTGAGCGCGAAGGGCCGCTCCTACCGGAACCCGCCAATCCCATTCGATCAAGCGGTCCGGCAACAGCGCATCCCAAACCCGTTTCTGAACAACATCCTGGCACGTTTCTAAACGCGGGCATGAATCGGCTGGACCGACGGGCGCATTTTACATGGTTTTGTCACTGTGCCGATTCCGGCCCTGAATTCATCGGGCGGATAGGAACACCGGCTTTTAGACCTTAAAGACCTTGGCGCAGTTGCGCTTCACACCGCATTCTCGGCTGGGGGCGCGCCGGTGGCAGCGGTGGTCCGAGCATCTATTGGGGGGCCGGGTTTGCGCGTGGGCCAGCGTTGCGCCGGCAAGCGCCGCAGCGCGGCGATAGCTCATGGCGCACCGTACCGGAGATGGGTCTCGACAGCTTAGGGCGGACACAGCGCTTCCGACGCGTCAATTCAACCGGCAATGCACCACCACCACTCGCCTGAAAGCTGGTGGCAGCATCGTGTTCGCAAGCCCGCAGTCGGAACTGGTTTGCGGATTGTTTACCATATTCCCCTAGTTTTAGCCCCTCATCCATATGGGCTCTGCTCGGAGTTCATGGCGAACCTCACGTGGAAGCACTCGAAAGCTCTATCTATGCCGATAATTCAGGAGATGATTCGGTTTGATCAGTCTATCGTCTGGTCACTTCTCCATCGTTTTTACACAGAAGCCGGGCCAGAGGCATGGTCGAACAAGATCGTGCCGCAGCGCAGTACGTCCAATGCTTTCTGCGCTGACACGTATGCCTCGATTGTCGCGTCTTTTTTCAAGGAACTGGTTGCCGAAGGCAACAGCCAGCCGCCCCTGATCATCGAGCTTGGCGGGGGCAGTGGACGGTTTGCCTGGCAGTTTCTCAATCGCCTGTTCAACTATCACTTTGCAGGCAGCGATGATTGCCCCGAATTCACGTATCTTCTGACAGACGGTTCAGCCAAGAACATCGAGGGCTGGAAGAAGAAGGAACGCTTTTCACCTTTGGTTGAAAGCGGTGTGCTGGAGTTTGCGGAGCTTCTGATTGAAGCCGATCCCGTGATCCGCACTGAAAAAGGCGATTTGAAGCCCCAAGATCTGGCCGATCGCCCGGTGATTATCATCGCGAACTATCTGTTTGATTCGATCGCATCAAACATGGTTCGCGTATGCAATCACGAGATCGAGCAAGTCTACATGGAGACGCAGTCCACATCGCGTGACTTCCTGAAAATGCCGATCACCTCGTTCGAAAGCGTGACCGAACGGTTCGAGAGTCGGCCGATCACGGGCGATCCAACCGGGCATCCGCTGATCGACGCAGCATTGCGCCGCTATGCCGAGAAGCCCGGCGATTTTCATGTCGTCGTGCCGCAGATTTCTCTCGAATTCGTGGAAAGGTTCCTTGAGCGCGATACGCCGCTGCTGCTGCTGACAGGCGACCTTGCTTATTCGGACCCGGCCGAGTTCCAGTTGCGAAGCCCGCTCATATTCGACACCTATTTTGCCCACTACACAAACATGCATCTCTTTGGAGAACTGTTCGGCGCATACGGCGGCGCCATGCAATCCCAGCGCCACAAGGACGCCAATTTCAGTTGCAACCTGCTTTCACTGCCCGGAAAGCAGCGTTGGCAGGAGCTGACTTTGTCGCGCACGCGCGAAACCGCGCTCACCTTGCTCAAGGACTTCAATCCTTACGATGCGCACGAAATCATCGAGATGATCGAGGGCAACGTTGGAGGGATGTCGATCCGGCAGATTATGGCCCTGATCCGTTTCTCGAAGTTTGATCCCGATGTTGCTGCGGCATGCATCCGGCCGATCTTGTTCAATATCGAACAGGGTGAAGAAGAGATCGACCGAGAGCAATTGTACGAGACCTTCATGGAGGCCTTTCGTGCCTATTTGCCCGACGGCTCGGATGTCATTTTTGACTGCGGCATTGCGCAGATGCTTTTGCGGCTTGGCTATCACGTGCAGGCGTTGCAACTGATCGAACATACCATCGGTGAATTCGGCGAAAATGCGCCGCGCTTGTATGAAAAAGCGCTGGCAATCTATCATTTGGGCGATGCTGCCAAGGCAGAAGCCGTGATGCGCGCTGCCGCTAAGCTTAATCCGCAATTTCTCCCGGCCCAGCGCATGATTGCCAATCTGTTCGAGGAGGAGCCGGAGGCTGCGGCAACCACCACGACCAAGTATGCGCATCTGACCGTATCGAGCCTCGAACAGAACGTTGCCGCCAAGGCTGCGGATCTGCTCAACGAGCGCGGCGCAGTGCTGATTGAAGATCTGCTTCACCCCGATGTCGTGGTCGAGCTGCGCGAGGCATTGCAAATCAGGGTGCGCGATTGGCATACCTCGGAACTGGGCAAGCCCAACAATGTCGGCGACAAGCGCTTTACCATTCCCGTGCGGCTACAAGCGCCGTTCAACAATCCTTCGGTCTATGCCAATTCCGTTCTGCTTGACACGCTGACGCGAGTCATGGGCGAAAAGCCGGTGCTGCACGCCTTCGGTTCGGTAACGACCTATGAAGGCGCGCGGATGCAGCACGTTCACCGCGAACATCCGCTGCTGTTTCACAGCGACGCGGGCAACGCCAATGTGCCGTGCTATGCCACCACCATTCTCATCCCCCTTATCGACCTGGATGAAGAAGCAGGCGGAACCCAGTTCTGGGAAGGAACGCACCGCACTGCGCGAAGTGAAGGCTGGTCTGGCGATCCTCACATTGCTTACACCCGAGCAGGAAGTGCGCTGGTTCTAGACTATCGCACCTATCACGGCGGCATGCCATGCGCTGCATCGCATGGACGCCCGATGCTTTACTTCACTTATACAATGCCATGGTTCCACGACACGCTGGCGTTTGAATCGCACGCAGCAATGGGTATCTCCGATCAGGAACACAATCAGGTCCCCGAGAACCATCGCGATCTGTTTCGGTTCGCCCACAGAATTGCGGCCTAGGCACTGTTAACGATTTAGACCGCTGCCGCTTTAATTTGGGACAGTGGCACTTTCCCATTCGACACGAGGTAGTTTGTATTCAATCTAGCCTCAATAAATTTGTGATTGATGTTAACTAATCTTAAGGAGTTTATAAATTGAAGAAACAGAGCATCAAAGACACGTCATTTCTTGGCGCTGCATTGGCGATGTCCGTCAGTGGCATTGCGGCTCCCGCACACGCTGTCGAACTGCCCCAGACCAGCACTGCGTCATCGATCAATGATCACGGCCTTGGCGATGGTTTCAGCAGCCTGTTCGAGAGCGACATTGCAGCCAACCTGAGCAGCAGCAAGAAGGGCGGCGATTCCAAGAAGGGGTCTTCCAAGAAGGGTTCGTCCAGCAGCAGCGGCGGCGACGATCACTATGGATCGTCGAGCAGCACCAGCGGTGGCGATTCCAAAAAGGGCGGCGACTCCAAGAAGGGTGGCTCCAGCACCAGCAGCGGCGGTGACGATCACTACGGATCATCCAGCAGCAGCAGCGGCGGCGATTCGAAGAAGGGATCGAAGAAGGGCGGCGACTCCAAGAAGGGCGGCTCGTCCTCATCGACCTCGGGCGGCAGCTCCTCGACGACTTCGGGCGGCGGTTCCTCATCGACCTCGGGCGGCTCCACCTCGACCTCGGGTGGCGGTTCCACTTCGACTTCAAGCGGCGGTTCGACCACCTCCACCTCGGGCGGCAGCACCACGTCGACCAGCTCGACCTCTGGCGGCTCGTCCAGCGGTGGTTCTTCCTCGACTTCCGGCGGTACCGAGGTGCCAGAGCCGGGTATGCTGGGCCTCTTTGGGCTGGGCACAGCTGCGGCAATCTGGGGTCGCAGACGCTGGAAGGTCAAGAACGGCCGCAAGCCCGAGTAAGGCTTGCGATCCAGCTTTTAACACCAGGGAAAAGGGGGGTGCGAGGCCCCCTTTTCTTGTTGTGAAAAGCGCTCGGTAAGATTTTCTCGGTATGGGCGTTGCTGATGGCATTCAAACGCATCTCGTCTCTGCTGCTCTTGCTTGTCCTGCTGGGCGGCTGCGACACGGGGCCCACTGCCGATGCGATACGCGCCGAACAGAACCAGGCCGAACAGGCTCTGACCGAACATCGCTTCCGCGATGCGCGGAGCAAGCTGATCGAAATCCAGGATACCGCAGGACCATCCGCTGCAACCACCAAAGGGCGCGCACGCGTGGCGCTGGAACTGGGCGATGGCTATGCGGCCGAATACCAGCTCAATGAGTGGCGATCGTTCAGCGGCGAAACCAGCGAATGGATCGCGATGCGCGCGCAATCGATGATCCTGCAAGGCGCGACCCGCAGTGCGCATAGCCTGATCAAGCAGTATAACGGAACGCGGCCCCCGCCAGATCGGCATGCTTGGTTGCTGGTTTGGGCGGCGATGGAGGAGGGCAAGGCCGAAAAGGCGGCGGAGATTGCTGACGCTGCCCTCGTCCTCTATCCACGGTCTGCTGATCTGCATGCACGAGCGGGCCGCTTGCTGGCCTTGCAGGGAAATTGGGAAGCGGCTGACGCGCATGTCGCAGCAGCGCTGCAGGCCGATCCGCACAATTATGAGGCCTTGCTCCTGCAAGGAGAAAGCAGGATTGCCAAAAGCGACCTTGCGGGCGCGCTGGAACCCTATCAGATTGCGGCCAGGACCTATCCGGATTTTGCGGTACCTTTCGCAAATGCCGCGGGGCTGCTGCTTGATCTGGGCCGGCTGGATGAAGCGCAGAAGGCGCTCAAAATCGCGCTGGCCAAGCATCCCAAATTTCCGCTGCTGCGCTTTTCCGCAGCGCGGCTGGATGCCATGCGTGGGCGCTGGGCCGAAGCGCGCACGTCGCTTCAGGCCATGCCAATGGACTTCAAGCGTGATTTCACCGCCGCACTTTTGCTGGAGGCCGAAGCTGAGACGAGGCTAGGAAACCATGCCATAGCAAGAGTGCTATACGAGAGACTCGTGAACAAGCCTGGAATGCGTGAACAAGTGGCCCGCTTGCTGGCGGAATTGCCTTCTGTGCGCTAAAAATCGGAGATCCCCAAAGGGGAAATCAATGAATTAGCTTAGATGTTTTATCCTAGCACTACTTTGGCAGAAGTGTAATTTTCCGATTCCCAAGGAGCTATTTTGGTGATTCATGGGGAGCCAGCTTTATGGGAGGCTGGCGATGGCAGAGTACTGGCGGGGCGATCTGGAGGTTTGGCTTGCGCCATTTCTGGCGGCTTTGCGGCACAAGTCCAGGATGAGGCTTTGCCCGGCGTACATCGCCGGACTGATCGGTCCGGGTGATCGCAAGAGCGTGCAACCGATGGCGGCTCGTGACGGCGAGTTTGGCTACGACCAACTTCATCATTTCGTAGCCGAAGGGGTTTGGGATAGCGCCCCGCTCGAGACTATTCTCCTGCAGGAGGCCGACCGCTTGGTAGGCGATGAGAACGGCTTTCTTGTAATCGACGACACAGCTCTGCCGAAGAAGGGCAGCCATTCGGTTGGCGTGGCACCGCAGTATGCATCTTCGCTAGGCAAGACTTCCAATTGCCAATCCCTTGTCTCGGTGACCCTGGCATCTCGCGAGGTACCGGTCATGGTTGGTCTACGCCTGTTCTTGCCGGAGAACTGGACGGGTGATGTCGAACGTATGGAGCGGGCGAGGGTCCCGCATGAGCGGCAGGTTGCCCTGACAAAGCCGGAGATTGCTATCGAGGAGATTGACCGCGTCATCTCCGCTGGCGCCCGCTTTGGCTGTGTACTGGCCGATGCCGGCTATGGATCGAGCGGGCCGTTCCGCCAGGCCTTGAGCAAACGTGGCCTGCTATGGGCTGTCGGCATATCACGGCGCCAGAATGTGTATCGGGCAGATATCGGACTGATATTCCCCGAAGCAGCGACAGGAAGGCGCCGCAAATATCATGTGCCCGACGGCGTTGCAGTCTCTGCCGAAACAATGCTTGCCGAGGCGAAATGGAAAACGATCAGTTGGCGGCGCGGGACCAAAGGCAAGCTGACCTGCCGATTTGCTGCCTGCCGTGTCCGGGTCGCAGATGGCCACCGACACCGGATGAGCGACGGCCGGGTCCAGGCCATGCCCGGCGAAGAGGAAGTCTGGCTGGTTGGCGAACGCCGCAAAACCGGAGAGCAGAAATATTACCTCTCGAACCTGCCTGCCGATGCCACACTCAAGACACTTGCCGCCGCGATCAAGGCGAGATGGATTTGCGAGCAGGCGCACCAGCAGCTCAAGGAAGAACTTGGGCTGGATCACTTCGAAGGCAGGTCATGGAGAGGATTGCACCGACATTGCCTGATGGCGATGATCGCCTTCGCCTTCCTCCAATCTCGCCGCCTCAAAGCAGCGGGACGGAAAAAAAAGAGTCGGGGGGCCGCCGCCACAGCCGACCATGCCAGCGATCAGGCAAGCCATTCTTGACATCTTCGCACGACCACCACCAAGCCGATGCCCGCACTGCGACAAAATCATCGACAGGACCATAATGAACAATCTGCCAAAGTAGTGCTAGG
>CANEVG010000002.1 GCA_947442095.1 Sphingomonadaceae bacterium | reverse complement strand
CACCAAGCCGGCAAACCCTGAACTCCAAACGGTTTCCGGAGCCAGCGGGTTCATGCTCCAGACCCTGACATACCCCGATTTACGCTGAATTAACCTTAGGTGTGCAGGGATTTGCGGGCGTTCGCACAGGGCGGCGCCGGCATTCTTGCCGCCAATGCTGGCAGCGAAAAGGGAAACGACCGGGATGCTGATCCCGCGCGAAGACTTCGGGCTTGCCAGCGGCGTGACCTTCGGCCGGGCGCGGCCCGGTGCAGCGCCTGCGCGCCGTGCGCCGATACTGCCGCGAATCGAGAATCCTGCTCCGCCTCCGCCGCGCCCTTCGATCCGCGACAGTGCGCACCCGCTCGCGCGGCGCTGGGATAGCTGGTGCCGTAGAGTCGAGGTCTGGGCCGACAAGCGCCATCTGGCCCCTGATCTTGCAGAGCATGTTGGCAGCGCAAAGTGGTTTCGCGGGCTTGGCATGCTGGTCGGCCTGATTGCATTCTCGATGATGTTCTGGCCCAGCTTCGCGCCGCTCGAAGCGGCACCGCTGATGGCGCTTGACGAAGCGGCTCGGGCCGAATTTCGCGCACAATCGTTGCGCCCGTTTGCGGCTGGCGCGGCTCAGGGGCGTCATTTTGCTGCTGGCGAGCCTGTGGTCCGTTTGGCTGCAGCGCCCGAACGGCCCGTCATCCAGCTTGCGGCGACCATTGGCGAGGACGACAGCCTGCCGCGAATGTTGCAGCGCGCCGGTGTCGGGTATGGCGATGCGGGACAAGTGGCCGCCATGGTGGCGAGCGCCGTCCCGCTGACAGACATTGCCCCCGGAACGCGTTTCAACATCACGCTTGGCGAGCGCGCGAGCCCTTCGGACCCGCGCCCGCTTACCGCCATCACTTTCCGTCCACGTTTTGATCTTGCACTTGTGATTGCCCGTCAGGGCGGCGGCCTGACCTTGTCTCGCACGCCGATAGCGGTCGATCAGACACCGCTGAGGCTTCGCGGCGTGGTCGGCAGCAGCCTTTATCGCTCGGTCCGCGCGGCCGGTGCTCCACCGAGCGCGGTGCAGGATTATCTGCGCGCTCTCGATCAGGCGGTCGCGTTTGACGAGCTTGCGCCAACCGACGAGTTCGACCTTGTCGTTTCCTACAAGCACGCAGCAGATGGTCAGGGTCAGGCAGGTGATCTGCTCTACGCCGGTATGCTGCGAGATGGCCAGCCACGTGCGCAGCTGCTGCGCTGGGGCACCGACGGCAGTTTCACATCTCTAGCCGCGCTGACCGGGGCGGGGCTCGCAAGCGGTAGCGGCTTGTTCGGCGCGCCTGTTGCAGGCCGCATCACCTCTGGTTATGGCATGCGGCGCCATCCCATCCTGGGTTACGCCCGCATGCATTCGGGCATCGATTTCGCTGCCTCCTGGGGTTCGCCGATCTATGCAGTCAGCGATGGGCTTGTGGCTTATGCCGGCTGGCACGGCGGGCATGGCAATTACGTGCGGCTGGACCATGGTGGCAGCATCGCCACCGGCTATGGACACATGAGCCGCATCGCTGTCGCAAACGGTTTGGCCGTGCGCCGCGGCCAGATTATCGGATATGTCGGCTCTACGGGCCTGTCGACGGGCGCACACTTGCATTATGAGGTCTATCGCGGCGGGCAGCCAGTCAATCCGATCGCGGTGAGCATGGTACAGCAGCAGGCTGCCGTCGATCCGAAGCAGATTGCAGCCTTCAAGGCACGGCTGCAGGCCCTGCTGTCGGTCAAACCCGGAACCCTCATCGGGACTGCAAAGTAGGCGAACCTGAACCGCGCCGGTTGCCCCAAGCCCGCTCTGCGCCTAGAACCGTGACCATGTCTGCCGGATATCCCAATCTTCGCCTTCGCCGCACCCGCGCCACCGCGTGGAGCCGCGCCCTGCACCGTGAGGTGCTCGTCACCCCCGCCGATCTCATCTGGCCGCTGTTCGTGACCGAGGGGCACGGTGTGGAGGATCCGATTGCTTCGCTTCCAGGGGTTTCGCGCTGGTCGGTCGATCTGGTGGCCGAGCGCGCACGGGAAGCGGCGGCAGCGGGTATTCCCTGCATTGCGCTGTTCCCGAACACGCAGCCCGAACGGCGCAGCGAGATGGGCGAAGAGGCGCTCAATCCGGACAACCTGATGTGCCGTGCGATCAAGGCGATCAAGGATGCCTGCGGGGAATCGCTCGGCGTGCTGACTGACGTGGCGCTCGATCCCTATACCAGCCACGGACAGGATGGGCTGATCGACAAGGAGGGCTATGTCCTCAACGACGCGACCGTTGAAGTGCTGGTGGGCCAGAGCCTCAACCAGGCGGCGGCCGGCGCGGACATCATTGCCCCGTCCGACATGATGGACGGCCGGATCGGCGCGATCCGCGAGGCGTTGGAAGATGGCGGGCACATCAACGTCCAGATCATGTCCTACGCGGCCAAATATGCCTCCGCGTTCTATGGCCCGTTCCGCGATGCGGTGGGCTCGCGCGGGCTGCTCAAGGGCAACAAGAAAACCTACCAGATGGACCCAGGCAATGCAGAGGAAGCGCTGCGCGAGGTCGAGCTAGATCTTGCCGAGGGCGCCGATAGCGTGATGGTCAAGCCAGGTCTGCCCTATCTCGATATCGCGCTGCGCGTGAAAGAGGCGTTTCAGGTGCCGGTCTTCGCCTATCAGGTAAGCGGCGAATACGCGATGATCGAAGCGGCGGTGGCCGCAGGGGCTGGCGACCGCGACGCGCTGGTGCTGGAGACGTTGCTGGCCTTCAAGCGCGCTGGCTGCTCCGGCGTGCTGACGTACCATGCGCTGCACGCGGCGCGCCTGATGGATGCCTAGCCGCACATGATCGAGACTGCGCGGCTGATTCTGCGCCCTTGGCGCGACGCGGACCGCGTCCCGTTCCGGGCCATGGCCCGTGATCTGCGTGTGATGGAGTACCTGCCGCCGCTGACCGACGCCGAGAGTGATGCAGCAGTGGACCGGATGATCGCCATCGAAGCCGAGCACGGGCATGTCTTCTGGGCGCTCGAACGCAAGATCAACGGTGATTTCATCGGCTTCTGCGGCATCCTGCCGCCTCGTTCGCCCATTTTCGAACACGAAATCGGTTGGCGGATGGCACATCACGCCTGGGGGCAGGGCTACGCACGCGAGGCGGCAGTGGCCTCGCTGGCATGGGCTTGGGCCAACCTTCCGGTGCCCGCGATCATGGCGATCACCAATCTGGCCAACACGCGCAGTTGGGGCCTGATGGAGCGGCTGGGCATGACCCGGTATCCGGATGAAGACTTCGACCATCCCGAAGTGCCCGAGGGCGATCCGCTGCGTCTGCATATTCTCTACTGCATCCACCGGAGTAGATTTGCTGACAGCTGGCTTCGTCGTGATTAATTCCTGGGGAAACACAAAGGCATGACTGCACCGCAAAGGGCCGCGCGCCCGTTGTTCATGATCACGATCGTGGTGGGTAGTTTCCTGCTGTTCATGGTCCAGCCGATGGTGGCCCGCGCTGCTTTGCCCCGGCTGGGCGGCGCACCCAATGTTTGGAACAGCGCGATGTTGGTCTATCAGGCGCTGCTGCTGGGCGGCTATGCCTACGCGCACTGGCTCGGCCGTTTTTCAGTGCGGGTGCAAGCGGTGATTCATGTCTCGCTGCTCGCCCTTGCGGCGCTGACCTTGCCCGTGCATCTCGTCCCGCTGGCGCCGCCCACGCCGGGATGGGAGGCATTATGGGTTCCTGCGTTGTTTGCGCTGTCGATCGGGCCCGTGTTTTTCGTGGTTTCGGCGCAGGCACCGCTCATGCAGCGCTGGTATTCGTCCGATCTTGCTGCCGGTGATCCTTATGCGCTCTATGCCGCGTCGAACTTTGGCAGTTTTGCGGGCCTGATCGCCTATCCGCTAGTGCTTGAACCGTTGCTGCCGCTGCAGACGCAAGCGCTGGTGTGGGCCGGCGGTTTTGCACTGCTGGTAGTGCTGGTCGCCGCCAGCGCATGGGCGCGGCGCCATTCTCCAGCCGTGGCTGGCCAGCCTGAAAGTGCTTCTGGCGAAGGTGTCGCCGATGAACCGGTCACGCGCAGCCAGATGCTGCTGTGGCTGGCGCTGGGAGCAGTACCATCGGGGCTGATGCTTTCAACCACCACGTTCCTCACCACCGATATCGTCGCTATGCCGCTGTTGTGGGTAATCCCGCTCGGGCTCTATTTGCTCAGCTTTGTTGTGGCGTTTGCCACCAACCGCACGCTTGCCAACTGGATCAGCCGGATTGCGCCGCTCGTGCTGCTGGTTGGCGGCGGGTTCTCGATTAGCCTCCACGCCTCTGGCAGTCTGGCGCAAGCCGGAGCGGCTGTGGTGCTGCTGTTTGTGGTTGCGGTCGCGCTGCACACCCGGCTGAACGACACGCGGCCTTCGCCGCGGCACCTGACGCTGTTCTACATCATGATGAGTGCGGGAGGCGCGCTGGGCGGGGTATTTTGCGCGCTGATCGCGCCGCTGGTGTTCGATTGGGTCTGGGAGCATCCGATTCTGCTGGTCGCCTCGGCGCTACTGGTGCCAAGACTTCCGCTACAGGGCTGGATAAGAACACCCGAATTGGCTGGGCGGACCCGGACGCTGAGCATCGTGCTGTTGATGGCCTGCGCGTTTGCGCTGGCGCTGGGGATGTTGCGGATGGAACTGCAGGGCCAGTATCTGACCGCGCTGTTCCTCGCATTCGCGCTTACGATTTGCGGGGTGATGGTGGCTTGGTCTCGCTGGGCGTTCGTGGCCGTACTGCTACTGATGCTGGTGGGGCGCGGCGGGATGGAAACCATCATCACCAGCCTCTCCCATGCCCGCACGCGCAGCTATTTCGGCATCTACACGGTGCGGGAAAGCGAGGCCCGGAAGGCGCGAATGCTCAACCACGGCACGACCTTGCACGGTCTGCAATGGACTGACGCGGCGCGTCACCAGCAGCCGACGACGTATTACGGACCCACCGGCGGCGCCGGGCTTGCCTTGCTGGCGGCGGGCGAGCGTGACCGGGTCGGCGTGGTCGGCCTAGGGACGGCGACACTCGCTTGTTACAAGCGTCCGGCGCAAGTCTGGACGTTCTTCGAAATCGATCCGGTTGTGGCCGACATTTCGCGCAAGCAGCACCGGTTCACGTTTCTGGATGAATGCGCGCCGCAATCGCCGGTGGTGATCGGCGACGCGCGGCTGGAACTCGCAAGGATCGCGCCCGGCAGCTTCGATGTGCTGCTGGTCGATGCGTTTTCATCGGATTCGATACCCCTGCACCTTATCACGCGGGAAGCCTTGGGGGTTTACGCCCGCTCTCTCGCGCCCGATGGCGTGATGCTCATGCACATCTCCAACCGCTTTCTTGATCTGCGGCCGGTTGTGGCGGAGCTGGGCGCAGCACAAGGATGGGCGGTGCGGCTGCGGGATGACGCCGCAAACCCTGCGCGAGGCATCAACCGATCATACTGGGTCGCGATGGCGCCCACACCGGCGCGGCTGGACCGGTTGGCCGCACACGATCCGGCCCACCCCTGGATCGGGCTCAAAGCCCCTGATGGTGCGCAGGCGTGGACCGATGACCGTTCATCGATTTTGCCCTACGTGCGGTGGGACAATATCTTCAGGATGTGACCTATGAACCCGATCCCTGATGTTACGATCGCCGCGATCAACGGCAAGGCCCCGCGCATCCATCCCAGCGCTTTCATTGCGCCCGGCTGCCGGATCATCGGTGATGTCGAGATCGGGCCGGAGGCTTCGGTCTGGTACAACTGCGTGCTCCGCGCTGATGTGAACCGCATCGTGATCGGTGCGCGCAGCAATATCCAGGACGGGACCGTGATCCATTGCGACAGCCCCGATCCCCGGCACCCCGAGGGCTTCCCCACGTTGATTGGCGAGGACGTGCTCGTCGGCCACATGGTCATGATGCATGGCTGCACGATCCTCGATCGCGGTTTTGTGGGCCTCTCGGCCACGGTGATGAATGGCTGCGTGATCGAAAGCGACGGGATGCTTGCTGCCGGTGCGTTGCTCACCCCGGGCAAACGCATTGCTGCGCGCCAACTCTGGGGCGGCCGCCCCGCGGCGTTCATGCGCGATCTGACCGATTTGGCGGTGACCGAAATGCAGATTGGCGTGAGGCACTATGTCGCCAATGCGCGCGCGCATCGCGCTGCGCTGGAAGCTGATGGCCCGGCCCCGGACTGAACACCCGCCTACGGTAAACTTGCGCGCGCTCGCCGATGCGGCGGGCCGGCTGGCCGTGCGGGTGACACCCGGCGCGCGCAGCGAGGGGATCGAAATCGCGGTCGGGCGCGTGCTGGTGAAAGTGCGGAGCAAGCCGGAGAACGGCCAGGCGACTGCCGCAGTGGCCAGATTGCTGGCAGTTGCGCTGGGCGTTTCACCTTCGGAAATCAATCTGTTGCGCGGCGCTACTTCACGCGAGAAGCTGTTCAGGATTCCGCCGGAAGCCTGAGCGCCAGCAGCGCCAGGAGCGCCGCTCCGATGCCTGCGATCCACAGGCAGCCCATCGGCAGGTGGCTCTGCAGGAAAGCGCCGAGCACCGCGCCGCAGAGCAATCCGGCCCATAGCGCGCCCCACGCTGCCCAGCCACGTTCTGCCTTGCCCGCCAGCCACAGCGCAAAGCCCTGCCCCAGCCGCACCAGCGCACCGGTCATGTAGGTCAGCCCCACGGTCACCTCGCCGCCGCGCTGGAAGGTGTTGTTGATGGCGCCCATCGCGAGGACAAGCGCCAGCAGCATAAGCCATTCGGACCCAACCGCGCGCGCTCCGGCTCCGGCCAACAGCAGCACGGCGACACATGCAAGGACGGCAGGCTTGCGCAGCTGTCCTGCGCGCAGGGCGATGAGCGCCCCGGCCGTGACGCCGCCAAGGAAGCCGATGATCAGAAGCGCGGGCAGCAGTGCCTGCGCGGGGTCGGTCCCCAGCGCCACCCCAAGCCGCGTGGTGTTGCCCGACATGAAGGAGACGAAGTAGCCACTGGCCGAGATGAACCCGACCGCATCGACGAAACCGGCAAGGCCAGCCAGAACGACGGCGAACTGGCGGCGAGGGCGGTCATAGCGAAGCATGGCAGGTTCATACGCGCCGGCAGCCGCTATGGGAAACGGCCCGCTCACGTCACCATTGCGCGCAGGGTCTCCAGCCGGTCCGCTTCATGCGCCGGCTTGTCCTGCCGGATCCGGTTGATGCGCGGGAACCGCATCGCGACCCCAGACTTATGGCGCTTGCTCGCGTGGACCGAATCGAACGCCACCTCGAACACTAGGCTCTTGTCGGTTTCGCGCACCGGACCGAACTTGGCGACAGTGTTCTGGCGCACATGCCGGTCGAGCCACTTCAGCTCCTTGTCGGTAAAGCCGAAATAGGCCTTGCCAACGGGCAACAGCTCGGCCCCCGCATCGGGATCGCCGTCCCAGCAGCCGAACGTGAAATCGGAATAGAACGACGACCGTTTGCCCGAGCCGCGCTGCGCATACATCAGCACGCAATCGACCAGCAGCGGCGCGCGCTTCCACTTGTACCACAGGCCTGCGCGTCGCCCCGCTACATAAGGTGAGGCGCGGTGTTTGAGCATAACGCCCTCGATCGCGGCATTGCGTGCACCAGCGCGAATCTCCGCAAGGGCTTCCATGTTGGCTGCGGCTATTGTCTCCGAAAGGTCGAACCGCTTCGGATCGAGCCGTGGCATCAGCGCTTCAAGCCGGGCGCGGCGGGAAGTCCAGGGCTGCTCGCGCAAGTCCTCGCCACCATCGATCAGCACATCGTAGAGCCGCACGAAGGCAGGGGCTTCGGCCAGCACGGCCTTGGAGACCGTCTTGCGGCCTAGTCTCTGCTGCAAGGCGTTAAAGCTGGCTGCGCCGCCTGCCTCCCCACCCTGCTGGTCGCCGCGCACCAGAAGCTCGCCATCGAGCAGGGCTGGGAAAGGCAACGCTCCAGCGATTTCGGGGAAGCTTGCGGAAATCTCGTCACCCCCGCGCGAATAGACGCGGGTCTCGCCGTTCACATGGACTAGCTGCACGCGAATGCCGTCCCATTTCCACTCCGCCACATAGTCGTCGAGGCTGATGACCTCGTTCTCGAGTGGATGGGCCAGCATGAAGGATCGGAACAGCGGCAGCAGATCGGTGCGTGGGGGCGGGCACGCGCCGGTCGCCCACAGGAACAGCGGCGCATAGGGCGGGCTCTGGCCGTACCAGTACTCCTCGACCTCATCGACCGGCACCGCAAACGCTTGCGCGAAGGCCACTTTCGCAAGCCGCGCCGATATGCCGATCCGCAGCGCGCCGGTGGCGAACTTGATCAGCGCGTAGCGGCCGGCCGTGTCGAGCCGGTCGAGGAGACTGGCCAGCAAGGCGGGCGCGCTCGCGCGGGTGGCGATGCTGAGTGCTGTGACGATCTCGCCAAGAGTGGGCGCTGCGCCTTGTGGAGCAGGCTCAGGCTCGGGCCACAGCAAGCTTGCCGTCTCCGCCGTATCGCCGACAAAATCGCGCGAGAGCGCCCACAAAACGGGATCGACCCGCTCGGCCATCAGGCTGCGCACCGTCCCGGCCTTTACGGCGGGAAAGTCCACCGCGCCGGTCAGCGCCGCCAGCGCCCAGCCGCGATCCGGATCGGGCGTCTCGCGCAAGTAGTCCGCGATCAGCGCCAGCTTCCCGTTGCGCGACAGGGTGAGCAGCAGGCCATCGAGGAGCGTGGCAAAGCGCTGCACTAGATACCTCCCCGGAACGGGGAGGGGGACCACCGAGGGTGGCGGAGCGGCACCCTCCAGGAATCACGACCGCGCCCCTCAATCATCCTCGTCCTCGTATCCCGTCAGCGCCAGCGCGCGGGCGCGGCGCTGGTGCAGTTCGCACCAGCGCAGCAGTGCTTCCTCGCGGCCATGGGTGATCCAGGTCTCGGCGGGGTTCACCTCGGTAATAGTCGTGGTGAGTTCGTCCCAGTCGGCATGGTCCGAGATGACCAGTGGCAGTTCCACCCCGCGCTGGCGGGCGCGTTGGCGCACGCGCATCCAGCCGCTTGCCATCGCCGTCAGGGGATCGGGCAGGCGGCGACTCCAGCGGTCGTTCAGCGCAGAAGGCGGGCAGATCACGATGGCACCCGCCAGCTCGGCCTTGGGCACGCCTGCTGCGGGACGCAAGTCGCCGAGCGGCACGCCTTGCGCCTCATAGAGCCGGCACATCGTTTCCATCGCGCCGTGAAGGTAGACCGGTTCATCCCAGCCCGCCGCGCGCAGTTCGGCAATCACCCGCTGCGCCTTGCCCAGCGCATAGGCACCGACCAGTACACAGCGTTCCGGATTGGCCGCGCGCGCCGCCAGCAGCCGCGCGATTTCATCGGCAATTGGCGGATGGCGGAAGACCGGCAGGCCGAACGTGGCTTCGGTGATGAACAGGTCGCAGGGCGTGACCGCGAAGGGCAGGCACGTGAGGTCGGGGCTGCGCTTGTAGTCCCCGGTCACGATTACCCGCTCGCCCGCGTACTCGAGCAGGATCTGCGCCGAACCCAGCACATGCCCCGCAGGCAGGAACGTGGCGGTAACGCCGCCGCCCAGCGCGACAGGCGCATGATAGCAGGCTTGGACCGCCCCATCCGCCACGCCATAGCGTACCCCCATGATTGCCAGCGTGGCAGGCGTTGCGATAGTCTGCCCATGCCCGCCCCGCGCATGATCGGCATGTCCGTGCGTAACTAGCGCCCGCGCCACCGCACGCGAGGGATCGATCCACGCATCCGCCGGTACCACGCGGATGCCCATTGGCTCCGCTTTGATCCACGTGAAACATCCGGCCATCTTGATGGAATGAGCCAGCCGAACAGTTAGTTCTAGATGGAAAGTGGTGCAGGCTGGGATATAGCAGTTCGCGGCATCGGGTGTTGTTCAGGCAGAAACCCCTTCAAGAACGGAAAACCAGTGTGATCAAAGCGTTCTGCACTGTTGCAGCGTTTGTGATGTTCGCTCATGTCCCGGCACTGGCCGCAGATGCGCCAAGCCCTGAAGCTTTGCGCGCCTGGCACAAGCGGGAACTGCGCGTGGCCGGGATTATGCACAAGTTGCGATTGGCCAATCTGGCATCCTGCCCAAAGCAGGAGATGACTTATGGTCTCGTCGTCGCCCGGCTGGATGATCGCTCCAGTCCGGCCGTCCGCACGGCGCAGGCTCAGTCTCTCGGCTTGCGGGATTATCCAACCGCATTGGGGGTCATTCCGGGCAGTGTAGCCGACCAGTCCGGCCTTCGCGAGGGAGATTGGATCGAAGCGGTGGGCGGCATATCCTGGCCGTTGACCGATGCGGGGCCGGACGCGCGCAAGGCGTTCTGGGATGCGCTTTACGCAGGCATCCAAGCGCCAACCATGGAGATCAAGGCTGAGCACGAAGGGCAGACGCGCGACTTTCATCTGACCGGGAAAGCCGGCTGCACCGCCAGCCTGTTCATGATCAACCGGAAAACCGTCGATGCGACGACATTCGGGTCGCGGGTTCAGGTGAACTCCGGGCTGGAAGCGCTGCTGCAAGACGATGCAGAGCTCGCCTTTGTGCTGGCCCATGAACTGGCCCACGTTATTCTGGAGCACACCGGCCCGGGCAAGGAAGCGCATATCAAGGATCGCGCCGCCCGCCAGCGGATCGAAATCGAAGCCGACAGCCTGGCCGTGTTGCTGATGGCGCGGGCCGGATTCGCGACCACTGCTGCTGCGGCCAGTATCCCGCGCTTGAGGAAGACCAATGGTCCGATATCGCGTTTGCTGGGGATTTATGGCCCATACATGTCCACGGATGAGCGTGTGGCGTTTCTGACCAAGCGCGCCGAGGAAGTCCGCACACAATTGGCCGCCGAGGCGCAAGGCCGCTGAGGACGTGCTCCACGAACTGCATTGGTAACGAAAAAGGGGCGATGGCTCTGTGACCACCGCCCCTCTCTCCGTTTCCTGAGGCTCGCGAGATTTGAGCCTTACGCCTCGTCGGCGTTCGGCTCCTCTGCCGTGGCCGAACCGGCTTTGCCTCTGCGTGCCTTCTTCTTGACCAGTTTCGGCGCGGCCGGGGTCAATTCGAACGAGAGCGCGGTGTCCTTGCCTTCCTCTTCCTTGAGGCTGACGTGGACCTCGCCGCCATTGGCGAGTTTGCCGAACAGCAGTTCCTCGGCCAGCGGTTTCTTGACCTTCTCCTGAATCACGCGGCCCATCGGTCGCGCGCCATAGAGCCGGTCATAGCCCTGCTTGGCCAGCCAGGCGCGTGCATCGCTGTCGAACTGGATGTGCACGTTCTGGTCAGCCAGCTGGAGTTCGAGCTGGAGGATGAACTTGTCGACCACCCGGCTGACAACCTCGGGCGGCAAGTAGGCAAACGGTACAATCGCGTCGATCCGGTTGCGGAACTCCGGGCTGAACATCTTCTTGACCGCTTCGTCACCCGCATCCGCCTTCGACACGTCGCCGAAGCCGATGCCATTGCGCGCCATGTCAGAGGCGCCGGCATTGGTGGTCATCACCAGCACGACGTTGCGGAAATCCACAGTCTTGCCGTGATGATCGGTGAGCCGGCCGTTGTCCATCACCTGCAGCAGGATGTTGAACAGATCGGGGTGTGCCTTCTCGATCTCGTCAAGCAGCAACACGCAGTGCGGTTGCTGGTCGATGGCATCGGTGAGCAGCCCGCCCTGATCGAAGCCGACATAACCCGGGGGCGCACCGATCAAGCGGCTGATCGAATGGCGCTCCATGTATTCCGACATGTCGAAGCGCTGCAGCGGGATGCCCATGATCTGGGCAAGGCTGCGCGCCACTTCGGTCTTGCCGACGCCGGTGGGGCCCGAGAACAGGAACGAGCCGATGGGCTTGTCCGGATCGCGCAGGCCTGCGCGGCTGAGCTTCATCGCGCTCGCCAGCACTTCGATGGCCTTGTCCTGGCCGAACACCAGCCGCTTGAGATCGCGGTCGAGATGCTCGAGCACTTTCTTGTCGTCGCTCGAGACCGACTTGGGCGGGATGCGCGCCATCGTCGCGATGACTTGTTCGATCTCGCGCGCGGTGATCACCTTCTTGCGCTTCGACGGCGGCACCAGCATCTGCATTGCGCCAACCTCGTCGATCACGTCGATCGCCTTGTCCGGCAGCTTGCGGTCGTTGATGTAGCGCGCCGAAAGCTCCACCGCGGTCTTGATCGCATCGGGCGTGTAGCGGACCTTGTGATGGTCCTCGAACGCAGTGCGCAGGCCTTTCAGGATCTTGATCGTGTCCTCGATGGTCGGCTCGTTCACGTCGATCTTCTGGAACCGGCGCAGCAGCGCGCGGTCCTTCTCGAAGTGGTTGCGGAACTCCTTGTAGGTGGTCGAGCCGATGCAGCGGATCGTGCCCCCCGAAAGCGCGGGCTTGAGGAGGTTCGAGGCGTCCATCGCGCCGCCACTGGTTGCGCCCGCGCCGATCACGGTGTGGATCTCGTCGATGAACAGGATTGCGTGCGGCATTTTCTCGAGTTCGGAGACGACCTGCTTGAGCCGCTCCTCGAAATCGCCGCGATAGCGCGTGCCAGCGAGCAGCGCGCCCATGTCGAGCGAGTAGATCACCGCTTCGTTGAGCACTTCGGGAACATCGCCCTCCACAATCTTGCGCGCAAGGCCCTCGGCAATCGCGGTCTTGCCCACACCCGGATCGCCTACATAAAGCGGGTTGTTCTTGGACCGGCGGCACAGGATCTGGATCGTGCGGTCCACTTCCGGCCCGCGCCCGATCAGCGGATCGACCTTGCCGTTCAGCGCCTTCTCGTTGAGGTTGACGGTGAACTGGTCGAGCGCGGTTTCTTTCTTGTTACCGCCCTTGGCCTCGGACTTTTCTTCCTGCTGGGGCTGGGCCTCTTCAGCACCCTTGGGATTGCGATTTTCCACCTGACGACCACCCTTGCCGATGCCGTGGCTGATGAAGCTCACCGCATCGAGCCGGCTCATGTCCTGCTGCTGCAGGAAATAGACCGCGTAGGAATCGCGCTCGGAGAACAGCGCGACCAGCACGTTGGCGCCCGTGACAGTGTCCTTACCCGAGGACTGCACATGCAGGATCGCACGCTGAATCACGCGCTGAAAGCCGGCGGTCGGCTGCGGATCGGCCTTGTCCTGCGTCTTGAGCGACTGGTACTCCTGATCGAGGTACTGCCGCACGACATCGCCCAGATCGCCCAGATCGACACCGCAGGCCTGCATGACTTGCGCCGCGTCGGCGTCGTCGATCAGGGCCAGCAACAGATGCTCGAGAGTCGCATATTCATGACTGCGTTCCGATGCGTTGCTGAGCGCCGAATGTAGCGTCTTTTCAAGGCTTTGGGCGAAACTTGGCATGGCGCTTCTTTCTGGCGAGCCGGCAGACTGCCAGCCCAGGGTGGTTCCCTTGCGGGAGGAAAGCACGCTTCCGATTAACCATGGCTAAACAGGGAGCGCGGGAAAATGACCGTCGGCCGAGTGCATCAACCGGCCCGTGCACAATATGGGTATGCCGCCCCGCTAGGTGAAGGGCGGCAAGCATCAGAATCCACTACCCTTAGGTGGGCCACTACCCTCAGGCGGGGGGGAACCAACAGGGGGTGAACCAAATAGGGAGTCGGCCGCAAGGCGGTGTGCGGCTGCCTTGTCGCGGTGTGCGGCCACTCGGCGAATTTCCGCTTCGAGCAGGGCGATTCTTTCGGTCAACTCGTGATGCGAATACCTGTCGAGCGGCTCCGTTGCCAGAAGGCTGGCCGTATCGCCTGTAGGGCGCGGACGCTCGTCAAGTTCCATGGCGTTCACTTTGTGACCGCTTGAGCCTTGCTGTCAACCGGATGCGTGGGTACTTGGCACTTCTGACAATTTACCAATCTGCGGCAGCAATTGGCTGCGTCGCGCCGGTTCAGGGGGGCATGGCATGAAGCCGTTACCAGCAACGATGACCGCAATAGGTTTCGATGCGCCCGGCGGGCCTGAGGTGCTGCGTCCGGAAACGCTGCCTGTGCCTGTCCCCGGACCGGGGCAGGTCCTTTTGCGGGTCGCCTTCGCAGGGGTCAACCGGCCAGACGTGATCCAGCGTCAGGGCTTCTATCCGCCGCCGCCAGGGGCTTCGCCGATCCCGGGACTCGAGGTGTCAGGACAGGTTGTTGTCATGGGGGCGGGCGTCACAACACCATTCCTTGGTCAGATGGTCTGCGCGCTTGTATCGGGCGGTGGCTACGCCGAATACTGCCTTGCCGAGGCGTCCCTGTGCCTGCCGGTGCCGGATGGCCTTGCGCCAGATCAGGCGGCTGCCATGCCCGAGACGCTGTTCACCGTCTGGCACAATGTGTTCGAACGTGGCTGGGCGACCGAGGGCGAGCGCTTGCTGGTGCACGGCGGCACCAGCGGGATCGGGACTACGGCGATCCTTCTAGGCAAGCTGTTCGGCCTTACAGTCATCGTGACATGTGGCGGACCAGAAAAATGTGCAGCCGCGCTGGCCCTCGGCGCGGCGCATGCCATTGACTACAAGGCCACGGATTTCGTTGAGGAAGTGGCACGGATCACTGACGGCAAGGGCGTGCACCTTGTGCTAGACATGGTTGCGGGCGACTATGTGGGGCGCAACCTCAAGTGCCTTGGCGATGATGGGCGGCACGTGACGATTGCGGTGCAGGGCGGTGTGCGCGCAGAGATCAACATGGCTGAAGTGATGCGCCGCCGGCTAACTCTTTCCGGGTCTACATTGCGACCCAGATCAAATGAATTCAAAGGCTTGCTGGCGGATGAAATCCACCAGACGGTCTGGCCGCTGGTGGCTGAAGGTCTGCTTCGACCAGTCATGGACCAATCCTTTCCGCTGCGCGAGGCATCCGCCGCCCATGCGCGGATGGAGGCCGGTGCCCATATCGGCAAGATCGTTCTGACTGTCAGCGAATAGCCCGAAGGCAGGAATTTAGCCCGATTAGGCTTGCCGTGTGAGCCCTGCTCGCCTACACCGGACACAAGATGGCCGCTCCGCAAGGGGCGGCCCTTATTGTTTCCGCCTCGTTGTTGAGGCTCTCCAGAGGGGCTCCCCTTGAGCAACCAGTCCACTTATCCGCTGATGCCCCATGCCACGGCATCATGGCTTGTCGACAACACCGCGCTGACGTTCGAGCAGATCGCCGAGTTTTGTGGCCTGCATATTCTTGAAGTGCAGGCGATGGCCGATGACCTTGCAGGCGCTAAGTACACCGGACGCGATCCGGTGCACTCGGGCGAGCTTACCCAGAGCGAGATCGAGCGCGGACAGGTCAACGCCGAGTACCGGCTCAAGATGCAGAAGGCGCCGATTTCGGTCAGCCGCACCAAAGGGCCGCGCTACACGCCGGTCTCGAAGCGGCAGGACAAGCCCGACGGCATCGCCTGGATTCTGCGCAACCATTCTGAGATTTCTGACGCACAAGTCGGCAAGCTGATCGGCACAACGCGCAACACCATTGCCGCAATTCGCGATCGCAGCCATTGGAACATCGCCAATATCAACCCCAAGGACCCGGTTACCTTGGGCCTTTGCTCGCAGCGCGAGCTTGATGCGCTGGTGGCCAAAGCTGCCAAGAAAGCCGGGATCGAAGAAGACGAAACCGCAAGCAACCTGCGGCTGGGCAACGACCGCGAGGCGCTCATCGAAGAACTCCGCGCCGAGCGGCAGGCCCATGCCAAGGCGGCCTCGCAGGCCGCGCAGGAGGCCGAGGCCGCTGCCTGGCTCGAAGCGCGCCGCGCCGAAGGCCTTTCAGACAGCTAAAGTCTCGGCCGCGAATACCGGACAATAAGCAAGACCCCCCTTCGGGCTCCGGAAGGGGGGTTTGTTTGGTCTTGGCAATCCGTCGGATGAGGCGCTGTGGAAATGCAACTGCCTCCAGCTCCAATACTGTCCACGTAAGGACACGCATTGCTCTGGCGAACAAGGTCGGGGGTCTTGGACCGCAGAACGATGCGGGCGCCGCGCAAATGGGTCTTGAGTGCATCAAAGGCGGTCTCGATTTCCCAGCGCTCATGGTGAAGTGCTGCCAGCCCTGGCGCTGGCGCCTGTTCTGGAACAAGGACGGTGGTGGCCAGTCGGTAGACCGGCTCGGCATGAGCAACGCCGCCGAGCGCGTAATCGATGACGCGCACCACCATGCCGTTGGTTTTGTGCCGAAAATCCCACTGTGAAGAATAGATGCGGCTCAGATATGAGCCATCGGCCAATCGTGTATCAGGCGACAGCCGCAGGTTCCGCCTGATACGCCAGAGCAGATTGGCGCCATTCTCCTGGGCTTGTGCCCACAGAGCGAACCTGAATAAAGCGCGGTCTGCCAAGCACAGCATGCCCTTGCCCAGTCTGGCAACCACTGTCCTGGCAAGAAGGGTCTCGTGGGTGGCTAGCCAGCCATCTCCGAGGCAAAGACGATAGGAGTGCCGTTCACCACCAGTGAGACGAAGCGAAACTGCGGAAAGGCACTGCTTCCCCGGCTGGCGCCAGGGCGACCAAAGGCCGCTTCATTGACCGTCTTGTTAGCGACGTCGAGGCCTACACCCCTCGAGGCTAACCAGTCGCCAGTCGCGATACCAGGCACCCTTCGTCGTCTTCTGGACAATCTGTTTCACCGCGGCATCATGAAGTGCGCGCATCGATACCCAGCCAAGCCGCGTGCGGGCCTGGAAAATCCCCGACTTGCCGGCCACCTTGATCGTCGACGAACGGTCAAGCCAATGCATGCCTTCAATCAGGCAGCGCAGGACCTTGCGATAGGAAGACTGCATGGAGAGCGCCAAAGTGGTCACATAACAGACCACTACCTGCGCCGGCAGATCGCGCTGTCGTACGCTCTCCTTGCCGGTCGCCACCAGCGCTGCACGAACCGCGCTCAACGGAAATGTACGCGCAATCACACCCAGGCTGATGTGATCCAGGGACTCGAAGGACGTTCCGCGACTGTCCGTGCCACGCCAATGCCTCCCGGTGCCCAGCACCGGCTAAAGCCAAAGCAGAGATTACCTTAAGCGAACGGTATTGGGGTTAGCTCACCAAAGTCAGCGCTGTCTCATGGTCGACCGGATCCAACCCATGGCTCAACCGCCCGTCGATATGCGCGCCCTGTTCGATCGTAAGCATATCGTATTTCACATCCCCTTGAATCCGGGCTGATTTGAGCACGACCAGCTGGCCGACCTCGATCCCGCCCTTGACTGTGCCGGCCAGCCGCGCGGTCTGTGCCCGGATCTCGCCTTCGATCACGCTGGCTTCGCCCTGCACGAGAGCGGCACACGTGATGTCGCCTGCGATATGGCCGTCGATATGCAGATCGGCGCTGGCGGTTATGTCACCCTTCACGGCCAGATCGGCCCCCAGCACGGAGAAAGTCGTGGCGCCCATGGCGTTACCTTGCTGAGCTGACCGGGGCAGATGCTCCGGTTCCCGGGTTGGTTTTTTTGAAAACATGCGGCATCGCCTCCAAGAACGGGCGCGGATCGAGCGGTCGGTCGTTGATCCGCACTTCAAAGTGCAAGTGAGGTCCGGTCGACCGACCAGTGCTGCCAATCGCACCGATCACTTTGCCGGGGCCAACAGCCTCGCCGACGCGGGCCGCGATACGCGACATGTGAGCATAGCGGGTCATCAGCCCGTTACCGTGGCTAATCTCCACACAGTTGCCGTAGCCCTGTTTGATGCCGGTAAAGCTTATAGTTCCGGCTGCCGCTGCGAGAATCGGCGCGCCTATGGGGCCGCGGAAATCGAGGCCGGCATGGAATGCGCCGCCCCCGGTGAAAGGATCGAGACGAAAGCCGAAGCCGCTCGAGATGTACTCGAGGCTGGCGGGCAGCGTATTCGGAATGCGCACGAGGGCATGTTCCACCGCGCTCATCCGGGCCAGGCTGGCGCCAAAGCGGGCAAACCGCGGATCAAGATGATTGCCCGCCCCGGTAAACATGGGGATAAGCGGGCCGCCCATGGCGCGCCTGTCTCCTGTCGCGATGATGCCCGGGTTCAGCCCAAGGCGGCGAATGGCGGTCTCGGCGCGGGCCGAACGGGCATCGGCATAGCGCGTGAGCTTCTCGATAAAGGCAAGTTGCCGGGCTTCAATCTTGGCCAGACCTGCCGCTTCGGGCAGTATCCGGGAAATCTTCCGCACTGTCTTGGCGGCTTCATCACTGCTATCCGAAACGGTGCCTGAGGGAAGCGAAGCCGGCATCGGGCCAATCGCGCCCTGCACACTTTTCTCGATAAATTCCTGCCGCTTGGCGAGATCGCTTGCCACTTCGCCAAGCCCCGAACGGTATTGCGCGACTCGGCTTTCAGCCGTTGCGACAGCAGCTTCGCGCTCCAGCAACGAGGCATGGCCATATGCAGCCAGGGCCTGCGCCAACACCATCCAGCCCATCATGACGGCCCACAAGAGAACCGCGCCAGCCACCGCGCCGGCCATGCGCATCTGGAATTGCGCCGAAAGGCGGATAAAGCGCACATGGCCGTTGGAGCGCATGAAGAACTCGCGGTCCGGGAACCAGCTGTGCACGCGCTCAACCAACCGCCGCCAGCGGGACTGCGGACGACCGCCGTCCTGAGGCGAAGCTGCCTTGCGCCGTGTTGTAGTCGGTAAGATGGCGACCCCCGTCCGAACGCGGCGAATTCATGCACCCGCGAATCCTCGGCGGCTTAACCACAGTGGCATCATGGGTCGAATCCACAGGGCCTCTGGCAGGTTGAGTCGTGCGAGTCCGGCGATGAAGCGTTAAAGGTGTGATCTGCCGGTCACGATTCCGGATTTCGACTCGGAGCCGGATGCGCCCTCGGCGGTGTTCTCTAAGCGACTCGGCAGCGGGTAACGAGGCGCCGGCCTAGTCGGGCTGACAGCGGCCCTGGACAGTGGTAGAAGCCAGGGAATGAACGCTCTTCCCATACCTGCTCGTGAAACCGAGCCCGCCATCGATGCCGCTGTCCTGATCGAGCGCCTGGCGCGCGATGCCCGTGCCGCACAGCGCGGGCTGGCAGCCATGCCGTCGATCGCCCGGCAGGCGGCCCTTGAACAGGCTGCGGCCGCGCTGCGCCGTGCCGCTCCGCAGATTCTCGAAGCCAATGCGGTCGATGTTGCGAACGGTGCTGCGGCAGGCCTTTCGGGTGCTATGATCGATCGGCTGCGGCTGGATCCGGCGCGGATCGAGGCTATGGCTGCAGGCGTGGCTGAAGTGGCCGCGCTTGATGACCCGGTCGGCCGGATCATTGATGAAACACGCCGGCCCAATGGCATGGTGCTCCGCCGCGTGCGGGTGCCCATCGGCCTCATTGGGATCATCTACGAAAGCCGCCCGAATGTGACTGCTGATGCCGCCGCGCTCTGCGTGCGCTCAGGCAACGCCGTGCTGCTGCGCGGCGGCAGCGAGGCCGTCCATTCAAACCGGGCAATTCATGCGGCATTGGCAGAAGGCCTGGCAGCAGGCGGCGTGCCCGCCGATGCCGTGCAGCTTGTGCCTACACAGGACCGCGCCGCTGTCGGCGCCATGCTGGCTGCAAGCGGTTTGATCGACATGATCGTTCCGCGCGGCGGCAAGAGCCTGGTCGCGCGGGTGCAGGCCGATGCCCGCGTGCCGGTGCTCGCGCATCTCGATGGCATCAATCACACCTTCGTGGACCGTGCGGCCGATCCGGCAATGGCGCGCGATATCGCGTTCAACGCCAAGCTGCGGCGGCCCGGGGTCTGCGGATCTATGGAAACGCTGCTGATCGATGCGCTGTTTCCTGATCCACATGGGCTGGTTGAGCCTCTCCTCGCAGCCGGCTGCGAACTGCGCGGCGATGCGCGGGCCTGTGCGATCGACCCGCGGATTAAGCCTGCCGATCCAGCCGACTGGGATACCGAATATCTCGATGCCGTGCTGTCCGTCGCCGTGGTCGACGGCCTGGACGCCGCGCTGGCGCATATCGCGTGCCATGCCTCGGGCCACACCGATGCCATCGTGACCGGCGATGCTGATGCAGCAGAGCGGTTCCTCGGCGCCGTCGATAGCGCCATCGTGATGCACAACGCATCCAGCCAGTTTGCCGATGGCGGCGAGTTCGGCCTCGGCGCCGAAATCGGCATCGCCACCGGACGGCTGCACGCGCGTGGGCCAGTCGCGCTTGAGGGGCTCACCACCTACAAATGGCTGGTGCTCGGCTCTGGGCAGATCCGCCCCTGAAACGCCAGTTGACCGGCCTGCTCGGAGGCAGTTTCAATCCGGCGCATGGTGCGCATCGGCGGATCAGTCTGTTTGCGTGCGATGCTCTGGGGCTGGATGAGGTGTGGTGGCTGGTCTCGCCCGGCAACGTTCTCAAGCCTGCCGAAGGCATGGCATCGTTGGTGGCTCGGGTCGGGTCGGCACGGCAAATGGCGCGGCGCGCGCCGATTCGCGTCACCGCGATCGAAGCCGAAATGGGTACGCGCTACACGCTTGATACGCTGCGCAAACTCAAGCGGCGCTACCCAAAACGGCGGTTTGTATGGCTGATGGGGTCGGACAATCTTGCGCAATTCCATCGCTGGCGCGGGTGGCGCACGATCGCGCGTGAGATGCCGATTGCCGTAATCGCCCGTCCGGGGTATGACGCTCGTGCAATGGCGAGCCCCGCCATGGCTTGGCTGCGCCGCTGGCGCCGGCGGCACAGCCAGGATTTGAACGGCGCAAACCGGAGCGCCCCGGCGCTGACAACCTTGCGTTTCGATCCTGATGGACGTTCGGCCTCGGCCATCCGCGCCGCCGATCCCGACTGGTATCGCCGGTTTGATCGCACCCGCCAGCGTGACATGCTGACCTGTCGACTGATTGCAGGCGGTGCGGACGGAGCCTGTTCGCATTGAGCGGGTTTTGCTTCCCAATAGCCCCTGCTTGTCGCCAGGCCGGTTCCACGAATCTTCTATGCTGGCTGCCCCCTCGTCCATACGGGCTGCCGCACTATTTCTGATCATCTCGCCCAATCCCAATCAGCTACGGAGTCCATTTTAACCCCCATGACAAGCGTTCAGCCCCTGCCGACCGATACCGGCGTCACCCCCAATCCCGCCTCCGCCACGATTGCGGCCGAGCCCGGATCGCTGCTCGATCTGGTGCTGCGCTCGCTCGACGATGATCAGGCGCAGGAGGTGGTCACGATCCCGCTTGAGGGCAAAAGCTCGGTTGCAGATCACATGGTGATCGCCTCAGGCCGCTCAACCCGGCAGGTCGCGTCCATGGCACAGAAGCTGGCCGAGCGGATCAAGCATGGCGGCTTCGGCCGCGTGCGGATCGAGGGCCTGCCTGCAGCGGATTGGGTGCTGATCGACGCGGGCGATATTGTCGTCCACGTGTTCCGCCCCGAAGTGCGCAGTTTCTACAACCTTGAGCGCATGTGGGCGTTCGGCGATCAAGGCGCGGCCTGAACAGCATCAAACGCTCCACAGATCGCGCAAAAGTTCAGGGCTGGCGGGGATTCATTGCGCCGCCATTCTGCGCTAGGGCAGGATCATGCTGCTGCACGTGATCGCCCGCGGAAAGATTGGCCGCTCGCCCGAGGCGGAGTTGGTGGATCGCTATGCCAAGCGCCTTTCATGGGGCTTCAAGGTGACCGAACTGCCCGACCGGGGCGGCACTGTTCCCGCCGCCGCCACATCGCCGTTCCGCACGGCCGTGCTGGATGAGCGCGGCGAACAACTCACCTCGACCGCCTTTGCAACAGTCCTCGGGCGCTGGCGCGATGATGGCGTGCGCGAAGCGCGCTTTCTGATCGGTGCGGCC
The DNA here is from genome assembly GCA_947442095.1 of Sphingomonadaceae bacterium. GTDB lineage: Bacteria > Pseudomonadota > Alphaproteobacteria > Sphingomonadales > Sphingomonadaceae > Novosphingobium. Next base: position 23,899 of record CANEVG010000002.1, on the reverse strand, counting down.
GATGGGCATGATACAGCGTTGCGCGAAAAGGCCGATCTGCTCTTGGCCTTCGGCAACGCGACCTGGCCGCACATGCTGGCGCGTGCGATGCTGGCCGAACAGCTCTGGCGCGCGACCAGTATTCTTGCTGGTCATCCCTACCACCGGGAAGGGTAGCGGCGCATCATGACGTCACGCCCAATGACATCAAGATTGGCCTTTATCGGCTTTCTGTTGGCGCTGGCCTGTCTGGCCGGATGGCAGAGCTTTGCGCAGGACGCGCCGTTTGAGAACGCCGATCAGGCAGGCAATGCGCTCCGCGAGGCGACACGCGCCTTGGCAGGGGCGCAGAGGCGCGGCGACGAGCTTGAGGCGGCGGCGCGGCGCGCGACAGCTGCGGCGGATCGCACTGCGCGCGAAGCGGCGGCGGTTGCTGCGCGAATTCAGCAGTCTGAGGCCGAGATCGCCCTATCACAGGCGCGCGTGCAGCAGATCGACCGGCAGCGCGAAGCCTTGCGGATGGGGATAGCGCAGCGGCAGGAGCCAGTCGTTCGTCTTACTGCGGCGCTGCAACTGATGGCGCGCCGACCGCTCGTGTTTAGCCTGATGCGCTCGGATTCGTTGCAGGAAACGGTTTATCTGCGCGCCGTGCTGGAAACCATGCTGCCCGAAGTCCAGCGCCGAACTGCCGGGCTGCGTTCGGAGATCGTGCGCGGCCGGCAACTGCAGGACAAGGCACGGGCTGCGGCCGTGGAGCTCAAGGCGAGCGAACAGGCGCTCACCGTGCGGCGTCAGCAACTTGCTGCTGTGGAAAGCCGCCAGCGCATCGAATCGCGAAGCGCACAGGGCATCGCCAGCCGAGAGGCCGATCGCGCGCTGGCGCTTGCGGAGGAAGCGCGTGACCTTTCGGCGTTGATGGAGCGGTTGCGGGCTGATGGTTCGCTGCGCAGCGAGCTCGCCGCGTTGCCCGGCCCGGTCCCACGGCCCGACCGGCCGGGCTCCTTGATGGTCGTCAATGACGCTCCGCCTACACCCGCAGCCAGTGCCAGCCTTGCATGGATAATGCCAGTCAGCGGCCGCATCGTGTCCGGTTTCGGCGATGCGGCTGGTTCCGGTTCCAGTGATGGCGCGCGCGCCGTGGGCATCACGCTCGCGCCAGTCGCCAGCGCCCAGATCGTGGCGCCTGCGGCTGGAAGAGTGGCCTTTGCCGGGGACTATCGCGGCTATGGCCGGATCGTAATCATCGACCACGATGGCGGATGGACGTCGCTTATCACCAATCTGGGCCGTCTTGATGTCGGCGTGTCTGCGCGGGTCTTGCAGGGCTCGCCGCTCGGTCTCGCCGGTCCCGGTCGGCCGACCGTGACAGTCGAACTGCGCAAAGATGGCACGCCGGTGAATCCCCTTGCGCTTATCAGCGGGTGATGGCCGCATTTCCCATGCGGTCACCCCATCTGGCGTTAATCTCCGCGGCTCTATAGAAGCGCTATCAAGCCTCGCAATTTATGGCGAAAGACGATCATGGCGTTTCAGTTTGCTTCCCTTCTCCGCGCGGCGGCGCTTGTCAGCGCGGTGGCGCTCATTCCGGCGGCGACCACTGGGCTGGCGGCGGTCGATGCTCGGTCAGGCCCTGAGTTTGGCAAGCTGCTTGCGATTTATGAACGCGTGAAGGCCAGCTATGTCGAGCCAGTGGACGATGACAAGCTGATCAAGGGCGCGATCAACGGCATGCTCGCGGCACTTGATCCGCACAGCTCCTATCTCGATGCCCGCGATTTCGAGAACCTGCGCACGCAGACCGACGGATCCTACGGCGGGCTCGGTCTTTCGGTCACGATGGACGACGGCGCGGTCAAGGTAATTGCGCCGACCAAGGGCAGCCCGGCCGATGCAGCTGGGGTCAAGGCTGGCGATTTCATCACGCATATCAACGGCAAGTTGATTTACGGCGGCACGCTGGACGAGGCGGTCGACCAGATGCGCGGGCCGCCGGGAACTTCGATCCGCCTCACGCTGTTCCGCACCGGACGGGACGAGCCGATCGAGGTTGCCATTACCCGCCAGATCATCGAACTCAAGCCGGTTGACTGGAAGGTCGAGGGCAACATCGGTGTGATCTCGGTCTCCAGCTTCAGCGCCAATGTCGGCAGCGAGGTTTCGGACGCCTTCAAGCAGATCAAGGCCAAGACCGGCGGCCGGATCGGCGGTGTGGTGCTCGATTTGCGCGGCAATCCGGGCGGGCTGCTCGATCAGGCGGTTGCCTTGTCCGATCTCTTCCTTGATCGCGGCGTGATCGTGTCGCAGCGTGGCCGCTATCCGCGCGACAACGAGACCTACAACGCTGAATCGATGACGCCCGGCGATATCGCCAAGGGCATTCCGATGGTCGTGCTGATCAATGAAGGCTCGGCTTCCGCCTCGGAAATCGTGGCGGGTGCGCTGCAGGATCAGCACCGCGCTGTTCTGATGGGTCAGCGCAGCTTCGGCAAGGGCAGCGTGCAGACGCTGATGCCGCTGACGCGCGACACCGCGCTCAAGCTGACCACTGCTCGCTATTACACGCCGTCGGGCCGCTCGGTCCAGGAAGGTGGGATCGATCCCGATGTCGCCGTACCGCAGATTTCGGATCCGGACTTACGCAAGCGCGCCCAGCGGTTCTACCGGGAGAGCGATCTGCGCGGGCATCTGATAAACGAGATCAAGGACGACAAGGATTTGGAGCGCGACAAGATCCCCGATCCGCGTTTCAAGATGACGCCCGAGGAGCTCAAGACCAAGGGTATCGACGACTTCCAGCTCTATTATGCGTTGCAGACACTGGGACGCACGGCGCCACAGGCGCTCGCGGCGCGGAGGCGCTGAGGCAGGCACATGCAGCAGGCGGTTTTGTCGTCCTCCAAGGCCTACATGGTAGCACTGGCCGTGCCGTGCGCGCTCATCGCTGCGGTTTACGTGGCGCAGTTTGGCTTCGGCCTGCCCCCATGCGAAATGTGCTGGTGGCAGCGATACCCCCATTTTGCCGCCATTGCGCTGGCAGGTGCTGCATCGACGGCGCGCGGTACGCGGCTGGGCGATGCGCTGGTCCGGCTGGCTGGGCTGGCCATGCTCATCAGCGGCCTGATCGGAGCATTTCACGCCGGTGTCGAGTATGGCTGGTGGGAAGGGTTGACCGCTTGTTCCTCGTCCAACCTCGGCAATGATCCGCTTGCTGCGATCATGAACGCGCCGCTTATCCGCTGTGATGTTGCGCCGTGGACGCTGCTGGGGATCAGCCTGGCCGGCTTCAACTTTCTGATTTCGGTGGCCAGCGCGGCGCTTGTGTTCGCGCTGCTCGGCCGCCGCAAGCAAGGGGTCGTATGATGAACAACGCACGCGCGCAGATGCTGCGGGTCAATCAGGCAGGCGAATTCGGCGCAACCCGGATCTATGCCGGACAGCTGGCGGTCATGGGTGATCGCGGCCCTCACGCGGGTGAAATCGCCGCGATGGCGGAGCAGGAAGCGGGCCACCGTGCACGGTTTGATGCCCTGCTCGTCGCGCGCGGGGTTCGTCCGACCGTGCTGCAGCCCCTTTGGTCTGCCGCCGGCTTTGCATTGGGTGCAGCAACCGCGCTGATCGGGCCGGAAGCGGCGATGGCCTGCACGGCCGCGATCGAGACCGAGATCGATCGGCACTATACCGAGCAGCTGGAGCAACTGGGCGATGAAGACCCGGAACTGGGCGCGATGATCCGCGAGTTTCGCGATGACGAGCGCGAGCATCTTGATACTGCCGTTGCATCAGGCGCTGAGCGTGCGCCAGCCTACCCCTTGCTGTTTCAGGCGATCCGGATGGGCTGCCGCGCTGCCATCGCGGTTTCGAAACATATCTGAGAGACTTGATTTGACACGCCCGATGGCACCGGCTTCAGCTACCGTTAACGACGCCGAAGCCCTATAGGCGTCGGCCTGATAGAAGCTGGAGTATCCGCGATGAAGCGCTACCAATCCGCCGCTGTTCTCATCGTCTCCGCATTGCTTGCGGCTCAGCTTCCGGTTGCGGCGCAAGACGACACTCGCGAGAAGATCAACCAGCTGATCGTTTATGGCGATGATCCATGCCCGGCATCGAATGATGGTTCGATCACAGTCTGCGCGCGGAAAGACGAAGCAGAGCGGTTCCGCATCCCGGCGCCGCTTCGGGAAAATCCCAATGCCGCAGTCAATCAGGGCTGGACCCAGCGGGTCAAGGCTTACGAGACGGCGGGTTCCTTCGGGGTCAATTCCTGCTCGCCAGTGGGCGCGGGCGGGGCTACCGGCTGCATGGCGCAGCTGATCAACAGCGCTTACGCTGAAAAGAAGCAGGCCAGCGATGTGCAGTTCGGAAAGCTGATCGAGGCCGAGCGCGCCAAACGCACCCAGTCCATCGACGCCGATACCGCCGCCGAACAGGCTCGTGTGGAAGTGCTGGAAAAGGAATACGAGGCGAAGCTCAAGCGCGAGCGCGAAGGCGAAACCCTGCCAGCAGCGCCCTCCTCGCCCAACGCACCGCTGGCAACGCCGCCCCAACCCTGAGGCTTACCCCAGTGCGATATCGGGGGCGTCTTCCTGCTTCATGCCCACGGTGTGATAGCCCGAATCGACATGATGGACTTCACCGGTGACGCCCGAAGCGAGGTCTGACAGCAGGTAAAGCCCCGCGCCGCCGACATCTTCGATGGTCACATTGCGCCGCAGCGGTGCATTGAGCTCGTTCCACTTCAGGATGTAACGGAAATCGCCAATGCCGCTGGCTGCCAGCGTCTTGATCGGGCCAGCCGAAAGCGCGTTGACGCGAATGCCCTGTGGCCCGCAATCGTTGGCCAGATAGCGCACACTCGCCTCCAGCGCCGCCTTGGCCACTCCCATCACGTTGTAATGCGGCACAACCTTTTCGGCGCCGTAATAGGTCAGCGTCAGGATTGCGCCGCCGCCCTGCTTGTTGCCTTGCGCATCCTCGGTCTGCGGCATCATCGCCGCCGCGCGCCGGGTGACGGCAACCATGCTGTAGACCGAGATGTTCATGGTCATGAGGAAGTTGTCGAGCGAAGTGTCCATGAACTTCCCGCGCAGTTCGGTCTTGTCCGAAAAGCCGATAGCGTGGACGAGGAAGTCGATCGTGGGCCAGCGCGCTGCCAGCGTATCGAATGCGGTGTCGAGCGCGGCCATGTCGGAGACGTCGCACTCGATCAGAAAATCGCTGCCCACGCTGGCTGCCAGCGGACGCACGCGTTTTTCCAGCGCATCTCCCTGGTAGGAAAAGGCAAGTTCCGCACCTTGTTCGGCCAGCTTGCGGGCGATCCCCCATGCGAGCGACTTGTCATTGGCGAGGCCCATGATCAGGCCGCGCTTTCCCTTCATAAGTCCCGTCATGCGCCCTCTTGCTTCACTAATCCTGTATCATCTGTCGCTGCAGGCCGCGCGCCCGCCCAGTCATCTGCCTGCCTTGGCATATCATGCTCCTCGGGCGTTTCGGCCAGAGCAGCGTTGAGTTCCGCACCGACAACCATCCCTAGGCCAATCAGCCAAAAAAAGAAAAGTGCGATCATCACCCCTGCCAGGCTTCCGTATGTCAGATCGTAGGTGAACAGGTGTCGCAGCATCTTGGGCAGGAAGGTGGTCACCAGCAGCCACCACCCTGTCACCAGCAGTGCGCCCGGCCATTTGGGATAGATCCGCGGGGCATAGGCGCCCGGTGTCAGCGATATGAACAGCAGCCACAACGCGCCAAACAGCACGAGCGCGGGCACGAACCGCGAAAGCGCAAGGCCGCTGATCCAGCCGGTTGCATTCGGAAGCCACACCAGCATGGTTTCTTGTACGGTTCCGATAACCACTTGGGCGGTGATCGAGAGCAGGATCAGGATCACGGCGCCGATGACCATTCCGGTAGACTTCAATCGGGTGCGCCAGAAAGCCTGACCGGCGGGTGTGCCATAAGCGCGGCGCAGCAGATCCCGGATGGTCTCGATCAGGCTGCTCACGGTCCACAGACCGAACAGGCCGCCGATCCACAGAAGCCCCCCTGTCCGGGCTTCAATCACCGCATGGGCCACGGGGGAGAGCACATTCGCCACAACGGGCGGCAGCGCTGTCAGCACCGTGGCGATCGCGGCGCTGCTGTCTTTCCCTTGGCCGAGAACGGAAAACAGTGCTGCGCCGGTAATGAAAAAGGGGAACAGCGCGATCAGCACCATGTAGGCGAAATTCCCCGCATGGATGAACCCGTCGTTGAACACGCCGTTCCATACGCGGCGCACAATGCGCAAGGGGCGTGCCGGAACTGCCCCGGCCGATGTCGATGGCACCTTCGCTCTACCTGCCGTAAGCGCATCGCGCCGCCTCGCTTCGGGTGAAAGATCAACCGGCGGCACATAGGCCGTCCCGCCTCCGGGCGGCCGCTCCGTTTCAGGGGTATCCGGTATCAAGGCCTCAGACAGCGAACTTGCCGCGAAGATCGCGGCTGTCCCGCCAGCCTTCAAGCCGGGCGACAAGATCCGCATCATCGCCTGGCACGTCGATCAGTAGGGTCACCAGTTGATCGCCGCGCTCGCCGTTCTTGCGCGTGAAGCCGCGGCCCTTGAGGCGCAGGGTCTTGCCGCTGGTGCTGCCGGGCGCGACGGTCATCATCACTGGCCCTTCGACTGTGGGAATGCGCACTTTCGCGCCGGCAAGGGCTTCATCGAGCGAAATCGGCACATCCAGCCGGATATTGTCGCCTTCCCGCGTGAAGAACGGGCTGGGCAGGATCTCGATCGTGATGATGGCGTCGCCGAAGCCGCCGGGGCCTGGCTCACCCTTGCCGCCAAGGCGCATCTGCTGCCCATCGACGAGGCCGGGCGGGAGCTTCAGATCGATGGTCTTGCCGTCACCCAGCGTCACCCGCTGGCTTTCCCGGCGCGCGGCTTCGTCGAATGGCACCTTGAGCGCATACGTCACGTTGGCACCGCGCGGCGCTGGTCTGCGGCGCGCACCGGGACCTGCACCGCCGCCGCCCATGCCGCCGCGGCCGCCGAACAGGCCTTCGAAGATGTCGCCGAGATCGCCCCCTTCCTGCCCGCCCTGCCCGAAGCCCTCGAAACCATCGTGGCGATAGCCGCGCTGCGTCCCGCCAAAACCGCCGCCCCCTGCACCGCCGCCCCCTGCACCGCCGCCAAAGCCGAAAGGCGCAGCGGGATTGCCATCACCGTCGATCTCACCCCGATCAAACCGGGCGCGTTTGTCCTTGTCGGACAGCAGGTCGTAAGCGCGGGTGACTTCGGCAAAGCGTTCTGCCGCATTGGGTTTGCCCGCGTTGCGATCTGGGTGAAGCTCCTTGGCCAGTGTGCGATAGGCGGACTTGATGTCCTTCTCGCTCGCGCTGCGCGGCACACCGAGGATGGAATATGGATCTGCCATAAGTCTCAGTTAGGGTTGCACGGGGTTACCCGCAAGGCTCGCTTTGCAGTAGGAGTGTCATGGTTTAGGGCCATGCCAGCTTTGGGCGCCCTTGTGATTGATCCCCATCAACGCACCGGATGCCGTTTCAGGCCCATCGGCCAGGCTTACAGGACAGCATCAGTGGCAACCCAGACCCCCGATTCCGACGCGATCCCCGACCGCGACCCCTTCGCCATTTTCGAGGCCTGGTTTGCCGAAGCGCAGGCCAGGGAACTCAACGATCCCAATGCCATGGCGCTCGCCACCGCGACACCGGGCGCGCTGCCATCGGTGCGGATGGTGCTGCTCAAGGGTCATGGCCCGGATGGCTTCGTGTTCTATACCAATTTCGAAAGCCGCAAGGGCGGAGAGCTGGCCGCCAATCCGGAAGTCGCCCTGCTGTTTCATTGGAAGAGCCTGCGCCGCCAGATCCGCATCGAAGGCGCGGTCACCGAAGTGACCCCGGCCGAGGCTGACGCCTACTTCGCCAGCCGCCACCCCCAGTCGAGGCTCGGTTCGGCAGCGTCCGATCAGTCGCGTCCGCTGCCTTCGCGGGAGGCCTATCTCGCGCGGGTCGATGCCCTCAGCGCCGAATATCCCGATGGCAATGTGCCGCGACCCGCGCATTGGTCCGGCTACCGTGTAACCCCTCGCGCGATCGAGTTCTGGCAGGACCGCAGCTTCCGCCTGCACGAGCGTCGCCGCTTCGTCCGGCCCGAAGGCGGCTTGTGGAGCAGTTCGCTGCTTTACCCTTGAGGCATGAGAACCAGCCCATGGACATGACCAGCAGCCCCGATCACGGCGCCCTTAATCGCCGGGCAGCTTATGCCAGCATTGCGGTGGCCCTGCTGCTGCTGGGCATGAAGGCCTATGCGGTGATTTCGACCGGATCGACGGCCATGCTTGGCAGCCTTGCCGATACCGGGCTCGATCTGATTGCCAGTCTGGCCACGCTGCTCGGCGTCTGGATCGGCGCGCAGCCGGCGGATGCCAACCACCGCTTCGGCCACGGCAAGGCGGAATCGCTGGCGGCGATGTTCCAGGTGGTGCTGATCTCGCTTTCGGCGCTGGGGATTGCGTACCGGGCGATCGAATCCTTTCTGGGCGGCGTTCGTCCGGCAGAAGCGGAAACCGGCGTTCTGGTTTCGGGCATTGCCATGGCCGCAACGTTTGCGCTGCTGGCCTATCAGCGCCGCGTGATCCGCGCCACCGGCAGCCTCGCGATCACAACCGACAACGTGCACTATCAGTCCGACCTGCTGCTCAATCTGGCGGTCATCGCTGCGCTCGCGCTTGATCACTGGCTTGGTCTGGCGGGGGCTGATGCCGTATTTGCCTTCGGCATTGCTCTATGGCTCGGCTGGGGGGCATGGGGGGCATCGCAGGCCGCGATCGAACAGCTGATGGATCACGAATGGCCGCTGGAAAAGCGCGAGCGGTTTCTGGAAGTCGTGGCCCAGCATCCGGAGCTGAAGGGCCTCCACGACCTGCGCACCCGCACCAGTGGCAATCGCGATTTCGTGCAGTTTCACGTCTGGGTCGATGGCCGCATGACCGTGACCGAAGCCCACCGCGTGATGGATGAGATCGAGGACAAACTGCTTGCCGCGTTTCCCGGGATCGAAATCCTGATTCACCCCGATCCGGAAGGCCTTGTCGATGAGCCGGCGCTGGGGGCGAGCGATCTGCTGACGGCGGGTCCCGATGGGGAGAGTCCGGCACTCATGGTGCAAGGCGGCCCGGCCCGCTCTACTTGAACAAGGCGCTCTACTTGAACAGCGAAACGAGTTCGCCGAGCCGGCTCGTCACTGGATCAAGCTTGTCTTCTTGCGTCTTGCCCAGCCGGACCACGACCAGCCGGCGCGATGGGGATACCAGCACATATTGGCCAAGATGCCCGAGGCAGGCAAATAGATCACGTGGGCCGCGATCCGGAAACAACGCGGGTTTGCCCGTTGTCGGCGTGCGGTTGAGCCAGATCTGCGCGCCGTACTGCGCCTCGCGCAGAGAGGGCGTGACCATGAAATCGATCCATTGGCGCGGCAGGAGTTGCGCACCCGAGACTGCCCCACGGTTGCGCATGAATTCGCCGAAGCGTGCCCAGTCGCGCGCCGTACCGTGGATCAGGCTGCCGCCGATCAGCGTGCCCGATGCATCGAATTCGGGCAGCATCGAATGCATGCCCACGGGTTCGAAGAGGCGCGTGCGCAGATAATCGGCTACAGCGTGGCGGCGGCTTTCCGGATCGGGCGCGGGGGAGAGCACGCGGGCGGCGAGATCAGCCAGAATCACGCTGGTCGCGCTGGAATAGACCCACTTTTGTCCCGGCTCGAATTGCAGCGGCTGGTCTTCGGCGTAGCGCGCCATGGCATCGCGCCCGTCAAGGAACAGCATGCGCACTTCATCCGATTGGAAGGGTGGCAGAACTGCCTCGCCGTGGCGTAAGCCGGACCGCATCTGCAGCAGTTGACGCAGCGTGATCTCGCCCCGCGGATCGCCTGGGCGCTGCCAGGCCGGGATCGGCGCGGGTTCGTCCAGCCGCAGTCGCCCATCGGAAATCAGCATGCCGATCATCACGCCGGTGACTGACTTGGCCATCGACCAACTCACAAAGCGGGTGTTCTCGTGGTAGCCGGGGGCATAACGCTGCGCGAGCACGCGACCGTCCTGTATCACGATGACCGCGCGGGTCTCCTGCGCTGCCGGATCGGTGAACAGCGCATCGACCGCCCTCGCCAGCGCCTCACGCGGAACCGTCGGGTTGTGGACAACTGCCGCCAGCGCTTCAGGCGAGAGCGGCGGTGTCGTGATCGGGGCTGAAGCGCTGCAACCGAACAAGGCTGGCGCAAGCATGAGCGGAGCGATAAAGGCGAAAACATTGCGGGCCATTGGCGGCCAGCCTTCCTCCAGATCGACCCCCAATGGCAATGGCGAAACCGTCCTCATCCTCAAATCAGCCGTCCCTTTCCGGGCAGCCTCGCCGCAGCCGAGTGCCGCGCTGGGCTCTGCTTGTGCTGCTGCTGGTGGCGGGAGCGGGTGCTTTTGCTTGGCCGCAACTGCATGGCTATGCGCTGACAGGGGCCGCGTTTGGTGCGCGTGTGGCGTGTTCGTGCCGCTTTGTCGGCGGGCGCCAACTTGGCGATTGCCGCAAGGATTTCGAACCCGGCATGGGCCTGATCACCCTCTCGGAAGATGCGACCGAGCGCAGCGTAACCGCGCGGTTCCCGCTCGTCGCGCGGCAGACCGCAACCTACCGCAAAGGCTGGGGCTGCGTGCTGGAGCCATGGAAAGGCTGACGGATCAGCTGCCAACCCAAGGCGTCGTGCTTTCGATCCAACCACCACCAATAACACGCTCACCCGCATAAAGCACCGCCGCCTGGCCTGGAGCCACGCCGAATTCCGGCTGAATGAACCGCATCGTGCACGTGACGCCCTCGCCCGGTACGCCTTCCAGCACAATCGGGACCGGCTTGGCCAGCGAGCGCACTTTGGCGGTCAGCGGCGTGCCCTTTGGCACCGGGCCGATCCGGTTGGTTTCGCAGATTAAAGCTGCACCGACGGCTAGCAGCGCCTTGGGGCCGACCAGCACGCGCCGGCCCGGCGCATCGAGCGCAATCACATAAAGCGGCTCTGCCTGTCCGCCGATTTCCAGCCCGCGCCGCTGGCCTACGGTGTAGTGGATCACCCCGCGATGCGCGCCGAGCACTTCGCCGGTCGCGGCATGGACGATGTCGCCCGGAGCTGCGCCTTCAGGCCGCACTTTGGTCACGATTGCGGCATAATCGCCGTCGGGCACGAAGCAGATGTCCTGACTGTCGGGCTTGGCTGCCACGCCAAGGCCGAGGCTTGCTGCGATGGCGCGCACGTCGCTTTTGGGCAGGCCGCCCAGCGGGAAACGCAGGAAGGCGAGCTGCTCGTCGGTCGTCCCGTACAGAAAGTAGGACTGGTCGCGGGCCGGATCCACCGCGCGGTGGAGTTCGGGTCCGTTTACGCCCTCGATCCGCTGAACATAATGCCCGGTGGCAAGGCAATCCGCGCCCAGATCGCGGGCCATTGCGAAAAGATCGGTGAACTTGGGCCCCATGTTGCATCGAATGCACGGGATCGGAGTGCGTCCGGCCAGATAATCCTCGGCAAACCGGTCTACCACGTCCTCCCGGAAACGCGACTCATGGTCGAACACATAGTGTGCGATGCCCAGACGGTCGGCGACGGCACGCGCGTCGCGAATGTCGTCCCCGGCGCAGCATGCGCCCTTCCGGCCGGTCGCTGCGCCATAGTCGTAAAGCTGCAGGGTGATACCGATGACTTCGGCGCCGCTCGCCGCCGCAAGCCCGGCCACAACTGAGCTGTCGACCCCGCCAGACATGGCCACAACGATTCGCCGCGGGCGGGAACCAGAGGAAAATGCAAAAAGGTTTGCGGCAGCGCCCTGGTCAAAAGCGAGGCCCTGGGTGTCGCTGGCAGCCGTGGCGTGAGCGCTATGCGGGCCTGTAGAATTCAGCATATTGGCCACATAGGCGGTTTTGTGCCGCAGTGGCAGGGCAAAAAACGGCCAGCTGCAATCGGTTCGGTCCAGCCAAAACCTAACTCTTGATGAAGGCTGCCTTTACCGTCCTTTATACCTGGCTGGGTTAGAGGCCCCCTCATGGACATGAGGTTTACCGATTCACGGCCACCGGAGCCGGGCGATCCGCGCCAGGGGTTGCGCCCCCTTGGCTGGAGCGAACTCTGCGCTCGGCTTGTTGCTGCGCACGACACGCGACGTGTCCTTGCGGGAACTTTTTCGGGAGCAGACGCCGCGCTGGAACCTAGTGTGGAAGGACAGCGGGCCAGCTTCCATTCTTCGGCTGCAGCGTTGCTCAATAGCGTTGAAGCGCAATCTAAAGTGACCGTTAACCCCGCCTCTTCAGCGAATGGAAACGGCGAGCGGGGCATTGAAAGGCCAGCCCCGAACGCCGCTGCGCGGCGCCGACCAGACGAGAATTGCCATGATTGAGAACCAGAAAATCAAGCCGTCGCAAGTTATTGGCCCTCTTGGTGAGCCGCTGTCCATTGATAGCCTTCCGCCGCCGTCCACAACCCGCTGGGTGGTGCGCCGCAAGGCCGAAGTGGTGGCTGCGGTTAACGGTGGTCTGCTAACGATCGATGAGGTGTGCCAGCGTTACAACCTCACGCTCGAGGAATTCGCGTCCTGGCAGCGGGCTGTGGATCGTTCCGGCATGCAAGGTCTTCGGGTCACGCGCATTCAGCACTACCGCGATCTGTACGAGCGCCAGCTCAAATACTGATCCAGCGTGGTTTTCGCCGCCTTGCTAGCGCGACGTGTCCCAAGAAGATGGCCGCCCCGAGAACGGGGCGGCTTTTCTTTGTGGTTCGCGATTTACTGATCCGCACGTGCCCCGGCCTCGAAGCCAAGCCCGGGTCGCCCGGCCCTGCACGAGGAGGCGCCTTCACCAGATCGAATTCGGTTGCATCGCAGCAACGGTCGTCCAGAGTAAACATCCGCTTGGTCGAGGCATAATTGCGCCTCGTCGGATGGACGGTTAAGACCGACGCGGAACGGGCCTATGCTAAAGAGCCCGCGCTTGCGATAAGTGATATACACCTGTAATACACTTGGGCGAACGTGAGCGCAAACGCAGGGTATTTCCTTGCCTGCGGCGTTAAGGTGGTCCGACCGGGACGAAGGCACGTGAACGACATGAATTATGAATCGACGATCAAACCCGGTCTTCAGTCCGCTCCGGAACCGGCTATCGATCACGATGGCTTCGGTCCTTCGTCATTGCCCGGCGATAGCCGGGTAAGGGTCATTCTTGTTGCAGTTCTGATCGTGCTGGCCCTTGGCCTTGCGTGGTACCTCATGCACCGCGCGCCCGCTGTCCCGAGTGCCGGTGCAGGCAAGGGCGGGCAGTCCCAGTCGGTCAGTGTCATCACCCCGGGTCGCACCAGCGTGACGGGCACGATCACCGCCAGCGGAACTATCGCGGCGCGCCGCGAAATGCCGGTCGGCGTTGCCGGCGAAGGTGGTCAGGTCGAACGCGTGCTGGTCGATGCCGGTGACTGGGTACGGGCCGGGCAGGTTCTGGCGGTGGTCGATCGTTCGGTTCAGGTGGAGCAAATTGCAGGCCAGGCTGCCAATATCGAAGTGCAGCGCGCCAATGCGCGGATCGCGCAGGCGAACCTTGATCGGGCGCTAAAGCTGGTCGAACGCGGTTTCATTTCCAAGGCTGACGTGGACCGGCTTGCGGCAACGCGCGATGCTGCGGTGGCGCAGGTCCGTGTTGCTGCAGCGGCGCTTGGCCAGCTTCAGGCTAGCAATGCACGTCTCAACATCATTGCACCCGCTGCCGGCCTGGTGCTGACGCGCGGCGTTGAGCCCGGGCAGATTGTCAGCCCGGGCAGCGGTGTATTGTTCCGCATTGCCAAAGATGGCGAGTTCGAGATGCAGGCCCGCCTCGCCGAAAACGATCTGGCGCGCCTGACAGTGGGCCAATCTGCCGACGTCATGCCCGTGGGCATGAGCCAGCCGTTCACTGGCCAGATCTGGCAGCTTTCGCCGACGATTGACACGCAGACCCGTGAAGGTGTTGCCCGCATCGCTCTGGCCTATAACGCCGCGCTGCGCCCCGGCGGCTTCGCCAGCGCCCAGATCCGCAGCGGTACGGTATCGGCGCCGCTCCTGCCTGAATCCGCTATCCTGTCCGATCAGAAGGGCGCATTTGTCTATGTGGTGGGCGGCAACAACAAGGTGGAACGCCGCGCCGTCAAGACCGGTGAGGTGACCGCGCAGGGTATTGTGGTGATCGAGGGCCTTTCCGGAAGCGAGCGTGTCGTCATGCGCGCCGGCGGCTTCCTCAACCCCGGTGATCCGGTCCGGCCCGTGGTGGTCAAGCCATCTGCCGCCATGCCGCGCCCCGGCGCATGAGCCGGAAAGGCCGCATATGAACTTCCGCAACATTTCGGCCTGGTCGATCCGCAACCCGGTCGTGCCGATCGTCATGTTCCTTGGCCTGACGCTGGCCGGGATCGTCGCCTTCCTCGGCATGAAGGTGCAGGATCAGCCCGATATCGAATTCCCGATGGTGATCGTCACGATCGCCCAGCCGGGTGCGGCGCCGACTGAGATCGAAAACCAGATCACCCAGCGCATCGAATCCGCCGTGCGCACGATTGCCGGCGTCGATACGCTAAGTTCGACGGCCACCGAAGGCTCCAGCCAGACGATGGTCCAGTTCACCATCGGCACCGATATCAACGCCGCTGTGAACGAAGTGAAGAACGCGGTCGATCAGGTGCGCGGCGATCTGCCTGAAGGCATTCTCGAGCCGCAGGTGATCAAGGCGCAGACATCGTCTGACGCCATCGCTTATTTTGCGGTGTCGGCCGATGACATGACGATCGAGCAACTCTCGTGGTTCATCGACGATCTGGTGCGCAAGCGGCTGCTGTCGGTTCCGGGCATGGCTGAAGTGGAGCGCAATGGCGGCGTGAACCGTGAGATCGCGGTCACGCTCGATCCGATGCGGATGAAAGCGCAAGGTGTCACAGCCACGCAGATCAATGCTGCGCTGCGTCAGGTCAATCTCAATGCCGCAGGCGGCCGCGCTGAAGTGGCCGGATCACGCCAGGCGGTTCGCGTGTTGGGCAATGCGGCCAGCGCCTATGATCTGTCGCGCACCGAAATCGGTATCGCGGGCGGGCGCACCATCCGCCTCTCCGATGTGGCGGATGTGCGGGACGGCTTCAGCGAGATCACCTCGATCGCCAAGAACAACGGCAAGCCGGTGGTCACGTTCAGCATTGCCCGCGCCCGAGGCGAATCCGACGTCAGCGTGTTCGACGATACCGTCAAGGAATTGGCCAAGATTGAGCAGGAGCAAGGCGGCAAGGTGCACTTCACCCAGCTGTTCTCCAGCGTCGGCTACACCAAGGATCAGTACAAATCCTCGATGTCGGCGATGGTCGAAGGCGCTGTATTGGCCGTGATCGTGGTGTTCTTCTTCTTGCGCGATTGGCGCGCGACGATCGTTTCGGCCATTGCGATCCCGCTCTCTTCAATTCCCACGTTCTGGCTGATGAGCCTGATCGGTTTCACGCTCAACACCCTGTCGCTGCTGGCGCTGGGGTTGGTGGCGGGCGTGCTTGTCGACGATGCGATCGTGGAGATCGAGAACATCGTACGCCACATGCGTATGGGCAAATCGGCCTATCAGGCGGCAATCGATGCAGCGGACGAGATTGGCCTTGCAGTCGTGGCAACCACATTCTCGATCGTGGCGGTGTTTCTGCCCGTCGCGCTCATGCCAGGGGTCTCGGGCCAGTTCTTCAAGAACTTCGGCCTCACGGTGGTGATCGCGGTGTTGTTCTCCCTGCTGGTGGCGCGCATGATCACCCCGATGATCGCGGCCTATTTTCTGCGCGCGCATGGCGAGGAAGAGCACGGCAACGGGCCATGGATACAGCGCTATATGAAAGTGCTGACATGGTCACTCGATACCGCCGGAGTGACCGGCTATCGTGCCCAGTATCCCCGCCGCTGGCTCCGCGCACGGCTGCGCGATCACCGCTTATGGATGATGGGCGTCGGTCTGGGAGCTCTCGGGCTGACAGCCGTGCTCTTCGTTATGATCCCCACGCAGTTCTTTCCCGATACCGATGGCGATTTCAGCCGCATCACAATTGAAATGGTGCCCGGTACGACCATCGAACAGACCGAGCGCAAAGTCGATGAAGTGCTCGCGCTCGTGAAGGATGAGCCCGAGATCGACGTTGCGCTTGAACGGATCAACGAGGGTAGTGGCCGGGTCTTCCTGGAACTCAAGAAGAACCGTGAACGCACGAGTCTCGAGTTTGAGCGTGCACTGGCACCGCGGTTGCAGAAGGTCGCCGATGCACGTGTCAGCTTTATGCAGATGAATGGCGGAGGGCCCGGCGGCGGATCGGGGCGGCCCATCAGCGTGATGCTTTCCGGCTCCGATCCTGAACTGCTGCAGAAGACGGCGCAGACGCTGGTCGAGCAGATGAGCCAACTCAAGGAAGTCTCGGCCCCGCGGATCAGTGCAGATTTGCGCCGTCCGGAGATCATCATCACGCCGCATCTCGATCTCGCCGCTTCGCTGGGTGTAACAACGCAGGAACTCAGCCAGGTGATCCGCATTGCCACACAAGGCGAGATCGACCAGAATAGCGCCAAGTTTTCGCTGTCTGATCGTCAGATCCCGATCCGGGTAAAGCTGCCGGTGGCCTCGCGTCGTGATCTCTCCACGCTTGAGAACCTGCCAGTACCCACGATTACCGGCGGCTCGGTTCCGCTTTCGCGTGTGGCCACGATCAGCTTTGGTTCAGGACCGACCAGCATTCAGCGCTACAACCAGAACCGCCGGGTGTTCGTGGGTGCTGATCTGCCGGAAGGTGTGGTCAAAGGCACGGCCGACAATGCAATCAAGAACCTGCCAATCATGAAAAACCTGCCTCGGGGGGTTTCCAACGCCGCCGCTGGCGAGGATCGCTGGCAGGCGGAAATGCTGTTCAACTTCATGGTCGCGCTTGCCGCCGGCGTGTTGCTGGTGTTCTCGGTACTTGTGCTGCTCTATCGGCGCTTTATCTCGCCGCTGGTCAACATGGGTTCGCTGTTCCTCGCCCCGTTGGGCGGGCTGCTCCTGCTGGTGGTGGCCGGACAGCCCCTTTCGCTGCCAGTGTTCATCGGCGTGCTGATGCTGTTCGGGATCGTTGCCAAGAATTCCATTCTGCTGATCGATTTCGCAATCGAGGAAATGGCGCGCGGCGTGGATAAGCTGACAGCCATCACCGAAGCCGGGCACAAGCGTGCGCAGCCTATTGTCATGACTACGGTGGCGATGATCGCCGGCATGGTGCCGACCTCCGTGTCGATTGGTGGCGATGGTGGCTGGCGTGCCCCGATGGGCATTGTCGTGATCGGCGGACTGGCGCTTTCCACCTTGCTGACGCTGCTGCTCGTGCCTGCAGGATTCAGCTTGGCGGACGGGCTCGAAAAACGGGTCGGTCCGTGGATCGGGCGCCGACTCCTGTCTTACGATCCGCGTGAAGCCGCCCGTGACAGGCGCGCAGCAGACGAGGCTTATCCGGCAGAGTGAGCGCACCTAGGGCTGCATTTACTCCGCCGCCCGGAGGCCTGGTCGATCCGGCTTTTCGGATGCGGCTGTTTGCCACAGTCCTGCTGCTGCTTATGGCAGCGCTGTTCCTTGCAGCTCGGCACCTGGAGTCCATCGATACCGCCTGGGGTTTTCTGCGGGCGTTTGCCGAGGCGGCCATGGTCGGCGGGCTGGCGGACTGGTTTGCGGTCACGGCGCTGTTTCGCCGCCCGTTGGGTTTGCCGATCCCTCACACCGCCATCATTCCAGAAAACAAGGACCGTATCGCCGATACGATGGCGGCTTTCCTCAAAAGCAATTTTCTCACGCCGCAGGTCGTCGCGCGGCGGCTCAAGGGGCTCAACGTGGCCCAAGCTGCGGGGCAGTATCTCGCCAATCCCCGCGGCGGTGCAAACCGCCTCAGCGGCGGGGCTGCAAGCCTGCTCGCCGATGTGCTGGAATCGCTCGATCAGGAGAAGCTCGGCGGGCTGGTCAAGTCCGCACTTCGCACCAGGATCGAGCGGCTGGCGCTCGCGCCGCTGCTGGGCAATCTGCTGACGGCGATGATTGCCGAAGGGCGGCACATGCCGCTGATCGAAAGCCTGATCCGCCGAGCCGCTGAAGCGATCGAGGCCAACGAGGATCTCCTCCGGACGATGATCCACGACAAGGCGAACACGCTGATGCGCTGGACCGGGCTCGATGAACGGCTCGCGACCGGTATCCTCGAAGGACTGTACAAGCTGCTCGCCGAAACCGTGGTCATCGAGGACCATCCGCTGCGCCGCAAGATCGAGGAGGGCATCGAAGCGCTTGCCCACGCGCTGGTGCACGATGCGGACATGCACGCGCGGGTCGAGGCCATGAAACGTGAAGTCCTTGCCAACCCGGCTTTTGCGGCGTGGCTCGATGGCCTGTGGGAGCGGGGCCGCGCGCAGTTGCTGCGCACCGTTCGTGGCCATGGTGAATCCGGCAGAGATCAATCCGGCAGAGATCAATCCGGCAGTGGCGATCCTAATGGCCAGATCGGCGAATCGCTTGCCGAGCTGGGTCGCGCCCTGCAGCAGGATGGGCGGCTGCAGGTGCTGGTCAACCGATTCTCCCGGCGGACTCTGGTGGGTGTTGCCACGCGCTATGGCGAGAACATCGTGCGATTGGTGTCCGAAACCGTGCGCCGCTGGGATGCGCAGACCGTCACCGATCGGATTGAAGGCGCTGTCGGGCGCGATCTGCAGTTCATCCGCATTAATGGCACGCTCGTTGGCGGGCTTGTCGGCGTGGCAATCCACGCGATAGACCGTACCTTGTGAACCCGCTTGTCCTTTCCACCGAACGCCTTGACCTCTGGCAGCCGGCGGCCCGCGATCATGCGGCGCTGATCGAGCTGCTGGGCGACGAGGAGGTGCGCCGCCATCTCGCTGTCCAGCCCACCGATCCTACCGCAGAGTTCAACCGCCTGTGCCGCAATGCGGGCTCTTGGGCGCTCTTTGGCTATGGCACATTTGTCTGCCGTTCGCGGGGGACTGACACGGTGCTTGGTATTTGCGGCGTGTTTCACTCGTGGCGGGGCTTTGCCAACGGGCTCGATGATACCCCCGAGATCGGCTGGATCTTTGCGCGCCACATCTGGAGGCAGGGGATCGCGAGCGAGGCCGCACACGCCGCGCTGGCCTGGTTCGATGCCGCATATCCCGGGCGGCGCGTGTCCTGCATGATCAACGAGACCAATCTCGCTTCGCTGGCGATAGCAGCAAAACTCGGCTTCAAGCGCTACGCAGAGCACCCCGAGGACGATGTCACCCTCATTCTGCTCGAGCGTCCGGGCACGTCAGGCTGATCACGGCGCAACCGGGATCATCACCTCATTCCGGCGCAGGAACCACAGTGTCCATGGCGGATTGTACTGTGCCAGCGATGCCGGGCCGATACTTTTTAGATGATGGGACCGGACGAAGTCCTCCAGCGCTGCAGTCTTGGCGGCTATCGTGCTGGGCCAGATGAGCCCGCTGAACCGCACGACAGCCATCTGCGTGCGGGGCTGAGCAAGGAGGCGCACTTTCGAACTGATTGGCCTCGGCAAGTTCTCCAGCGTGGAGCCCTCGGGCATCACGAACCGCACCTTCCAAGTCTTGCCGCCGCCGCTTTGCAGAACCGGGGCTGTCATGACGATTTTCGCGCCCCCCGCTGGCTCCTGTAGCACCGGTGTGGTCATGGCAATGCTGGCCTTGCGGGTGTTCCCGCCGAAGATATAGCCTGCAAGCAGGCGAAACCCCTTGCTCGCCGCGCTGGAGCGGTCCCCCTCCACAGAAACTTCCGCGACGATCAGCGCAGGATAATCGCGCACGGAAAAATCGCCTTCCATCATCTTGACGGTGAAAGGCGGTTCCGGCGTGGCCATAGCGGGGTATCCAGCAAGGGTGAGGCCCAACAGCAGCACAGAGCGATAGAATAAGCAGGCGCAGCACAGCTGTGTCTCCGTCAACTCTCCCACAACGCGGTTCAGCCGCCGAGGTTCCCGAACCCCTTATCCAACGAAGGCGCGTTCGATAACATATTCGCCCGGCTGCGAGTTGGAGCCTTCGGTGAAGCCCATCCCGTCGAGCATCGCCGCCACTTCCTTGATCATGGCCATCGAGCCGCACAGCATCACGCGGTCCTGCGTGTGGTCAAAGCTCTTGGGGTCGCCCAGCGTGCCCTTGAACAGCGTGCCATCGAGCATCAGGCCCTCGATGCGCTTGCTGGTGTGGAAGGGTTCGCGTGTCACGGTGGGGATATAAGTGAAGCGCCCAGACGCCATTTCGTCGACGAGCGGATCGTCCGCCAGCCCGCCTTCGAGCATCTCGCGGTAGGCGAGATCGGAAACGCGGCGCACCGAATGGACCACGGCGATCTGTTCGAACCGGTCGTAGATATCGGGATCGCGGATCAACGACATCCATGGCGCAAGGCCGGTGCCTGTGCCGAGCAGAAACAGGCGGCGACCTGGCAGCAGCGCATCGGCCACCAGCGTGCCGGTCGGTTTGCGGCCAAGGAACATCTCATCACCCGGCTGGATCTTCTGGAGGCGCGAGGTGAGCGGACCATCCTCCACCTTGATCGAGAGGAACTCCAACACCTCGTCATAAGCTGGGGATGCCACGGAATAGGCGCGCAGCAGCGGCTTGCCGTTGTCCCCCATCAGCCCGATCATCACAAACTCGCCCGAGCGGAAGCGAAAGCTTGGCGGGCGCGTGAGCGTGAAGGAAAACAGGTGATCGTTCCAGTGCTGGACGGACACGACCGTCTCGACTGAAAGGCTGGAGGTAGGTTCAAGGGATATCTGGTCGGCCACAAGTCCGCCCTTCATTGCGTGTTATGATATAGAGGATGGCGGTCATTTGGACGGCCCGTCCAAAGTGTCAATGAAATTTCAGATGCCGACCGGATAGGTTGGCTTGTGCCAGTGCTCTATTGTCCCGCCGGATCGCGCACAAAGGCTGGCCCCGCCGCATTGTTGGCGAAGCGCCATGCTGAGAGATAGCTTAGCTTCACGATCTTCGTCATTTTGGTATAGTTGATGCGGTCTGCCGTATCGGTCGTATGGTGATAGTCTGGATGAAACCCGGTGAAGAACCACATCGCCGGAATGTCCTTCAGCACGAACGGAAACTGGTCGCTGCGGAAGAACACGTTGAGCGCGTTGTCGCGGTCGAACCGGTCATCGAGATCGAGCCCCACGCTGCGATTGGCGGCGCGCACGGTGCGGTCAAAGTCCGGGCTATAGCTCGCACCGATCAGGTTGAGACGGTTGGTCGTATCCGCCGGGATCTCGATCAGCCCGGTGGTCTGGTCGCTGGGTGTTTCATTGCGGCCGATCATGTCGAAATTGATCATCGCGCGCGTGGTGGCGAGCGGGCGCAGCGGGTGCATCGCCATGTGGTAGGCACCGAGCAGCCCGCGCTCCTCCGCTGCAAACACGGCAAACAGGATCGAGCGCTTGGGCCGCGCCGGGTTCGCCATGAACGCGCGGGCCAGCGCAACCACGCCGACCGTGCCCGAGCCGTTGTCGTCTGCGCCGTGCCAGATTTCGGGGCCCGCGCTGCCATCATGATCGTGGTGCGCGCTGATGATCACGGTTTCGGCGGCTAGGGTGGGGTCCGAACCCGGCAACAGGCCGACGACATTGGCCGATGTGCCGCGCGTGCGGGCGGTATTCTCCAGATGGATCGAAACCGTCGTATCGGGAAGCGCGCGGGACTGCGGCGCAAAGTCCTTGTCGATCGCGGTCTGCAGCGCCTGGGGCGTCATCCCCGCCTTCGCCAGCAGCTGCCCGGCCACGGCGTCGGAAACCGTTAGCACCGGGATGTGCAATTCGTCGCCTGTCAGGGCCTGCCCGGGCAAGGGCGGCACGCGCTTGGCACTGCCGCCGATGCGATTGACGCGTTCAAGGTTCGAGGGGTGCTTGCGGCCCGGCTCCGCCATCACGATCATCGCAAGCGCGCCGTGCGCCTGCGCGTTGAGCGCCTTGACCCGGTTTGTGGCATAGCGCGTGTTGCCCGTGCCGCCGAAGCGGGCGCGGGGGTCGTTCTCCTGCGGCTCGTGTTCGAACACCACGACCACTTTGCCTGCCGCATCGAGGCCCTTGTAGTCATCGTAGCCCACGCCTGGGGCGGTGATGCCGAAGCCCGCGAAGGCGAGCGGTGCCGTGATGTCCGCATCGTCGCGAAAACCGCCGATGATTTCGGGCGCCTTCCAGCTTTGCTCCGTGGTGCCGAGCCGCAAGGTGAGCGCGTTGGCGGCGGAATTGGCGCGGTATTCGATCAGCGGCACGCGCTGCAAGAAGCTCGGCTGGCCCCTGGCGTCCGTGGCGGCGGGCTTCAGCCCGGCCTTGGCAAATTCGGCTGCGATCCACTCCACCGAGGCATCATCGCCTGGCTGCAGCGACATGCGGCCAAGCAGAGCGTCCGAGGCGATGAAGGTAAGGTCAGCCCGCAGGTCCACCTCGCGGATGCGCTCGTAGCCGGGAGCCTGTGCGGCAGGAATGGGGGCCAGCTTCGGTGCTTCCGCCTGCGCTGTGCCCGTTGCCAAAAGCCCAAGAGCCGAGCCGATTCCAAGCCTGCGCATTGTGCCACTCCCCCCCATGATACGGCAGCATGGTGGGCCAACCACGAGGGCTTGTCCATCACCCGCCCGCATCGATCAGCGCCTGCACCTTGCGGTAGAACGCCTCGCGCGCATCGCCTTCCGGACCTTCGGTGGCACGGGTCCAGTTGGCGTTGCTGGCGATCACCAGCCGGCGCCCTGGATCGATGAAGATGCCCTGCCCGAAGATGCCCTGCGCCGCGACCGTGCCGTCGTCATAGGTCCACCACTGATAGCCATAGCCCTTGCCTGGCTCGCCGATGTCTTTCTGTTTGTGCGTGGCGGCCGCAAACCAGTCTGGCGGCACGATTTGTTGGCCGCCCGCAGCCCCGTTCGCCAGCACCAGCAGGCCCATCCGGGCAAAATCGCGCGTCGCGGCCTGGAGGCAGCAGCCCGCGATCTCGTGCCCCGTCTTGCCCAGCAGCCATGTCGCCTTGGCCTCCATGCCTGCGGGCTTCCAGATCTTCTCCTCCAGATACTGCGCCAGCGGCTTTTTCACCGCCGAGGAGACGAGCACGCCGATCAGATTGGTCTCGCCGGTGTTGTAATGCCAGACCGTGCCTGGCGGATGCGCGCGGGGGAGCTTCCTCATATAGCTCACTGTCGCGTCCATGCCCGTCTCGGGCTCGGCGTTGTTGAACATCGCCACGTCGGCCTTGGGGTCCTCGTAGTCCTCGTTCCAGCGCACGCCCGAACTCATGGTCAGGAGCTGCGCCACGGTGACGTCGTCATAGGCCGATCCCTTGAGATCCGGGATATACTGGCTCACCTTGTCGTCGAGACTGCGGATCGCGCCGTCCTTGATCGCTGCGCCTACCAGCGTGGAGGTGAACGACTTGGCGACCGAGAAACTGGTCCAGCGCCCGCCTGCACCAAAGCCCAGCCCATAGCGCTCGAACCGCACTTTCCCCTCCTGCACGATCACTAGCCCCGCCGCACGCTGGCTGGCCATGTATTCGTCCACCCCCGGAATGGTGAGCGGCCTCCCCGCAGGTAGCGGCAGCGGCTGGCCCGAAGGCATGATTTCCCGCGCCTCGGCCAGAACCGGAAGCCGGTCCATCGCTCGGAACGCCGCATCGCGCTGCGGCACGCTCCACATCAGAACATCACGGTCTGTCGGCAAAGCGGCCAGCAGACCCTGTGTCTCCGCGTCCAGACTGGCAAACCACCCCAGTCCGCCAAGCCCCAATGCCCCCACAGCCAACACCGCCAAGGTCCGCTTGCGCATTCTGTTCCCCTCCAT
>CANEVG010000001.1 GCA_947442095.1 Sphingomonadaceae bacterium | reverse complement strand
GGTATCGGCGAAGCTGAAAGCAGGCGCAGGGAAGCCGTCGATTTCGGTGCGGGTGTGAGCGTAGCGGGCATTGGCGACAAGCGACAGGCCAGGGAGCAAATCGAACCTTGCCTTGCCGCCGACGCGCCATTGGCGGCCGCCATCGGGTTCACTTCCCACAGCAGCTGCGCTAACCCCGTCGGTGGTCATGTAGCCGCCAGTGAGCGATATGGCGTGGCTGTCTTTGGCGAGGCCAGCGGTAGCATCGCCCGCGAAACTGCCGCGGCTGCCACCTTCGGCGCTGGCTTCGATGCCGTTCAATTCCTTCGACGTAATGGCGATGACGCCGCCCAATGCGGCGCTGCCCCAAGTAACCGAATTCGAGCCGCGCAGCACGTCGATACGTTCGATGCCGCCGCTGGTGAGCGTGCCGAAATCGAAGCCCGCGCCGGGAGCGGCGACGTCTTCGACGCGGACGCCGTCGATAAGAACGAGGACTTGCTCTGAGTCTGCGCCGCGCAGGCGCACGCCGGTGAACGCGCCGGGGCCGCCGTTGCGGCTCAGCGTAAGGCCGGGGACCTGTTCGAGCGCGCGTGTGATGTCGGGGCCTTGCAGGCGGCCCAAATCGGCGGCGGTTAGAACGGTGATGGGCTGGCCGGTCTGGTCGATGCGCTGGGGGTTGCCGGTGGCAATAACGGTGATTTGATCGGGATCAGTTCGATCATCGAGCACAATGATATCTCTTTCCTGCGCGAAAACAGGGGTTGCAAGAACGCAAGAAGCCAAAGCGCACGAAGCCACGGCGGTAAGATACAGATTTTTCATACAGAGTTTCTCCCGGCCCATGGACGTTGCCGTCCATGGCGGGAGAGTGCGCGGGGCCATAGGGCACGCACTGTCACGCATACGCCCGGTACACCCCGCCCGGCCGCGGAACGACCACACACCGGCAGGTTTCCTGGCTCGCCCGGGTCATTGCCCCCTGCCCGCCTTCCCGGTTTCCCAGTGGCATAGTGGACAGGGCGCTAACCGGGCACAGTTGCGGGGGCAGCTCCGGGGCCAAATCATTGAAGATTTGTCCGGATTCCCTCTTAGCCCGCTCTCGCGGGCACCGGTGGCGTCGCAAGGAGTGGTAGCGGGACCTGCACTTTGGGGCAAGACCCCTCCGCCACTCCTCGGGCGGTCCCCCACCCCATTTCCGGGGAAGCACTTGCAAGAACGAGGTCCGCGTTAACCGGATGGCAGGTGGGTGTGCCTAAGCGGGACGCGGAGAAATGCTGGCGTGCGGGGCTGTTGCAAAGGGCATAGCGCTGCCATGCATCCTTGCGAG
Source organism: Sphingomonadaceae bacterium (assembly GCA_947442095.1). Lineage (GTDB taxonomy): Bacteria > Pseudomonadota > Alphaproteobacteria > Sphingomonadales > Sphingomonadaceae > Novosphingobium. The sequence continues at coordinate 44,449 of CANEVG010000001.1, read as the reverse complement.
TCCCTTTGTTCTATGCCGCTGATCATTGACTACCGGCCGGTGAAACTGCCGCCCGAGGCGATGAACGCCCGGCCGGTGGAAGCGCCGCGCATGATTGTGGGGCAGGTGTTTGAGCCAGTGCCCGAGCCGGTGCCGGTGGGATTTTCCAGCAAGCCCTCCCCCGGCCCTTCCCGCAAGCGGGAGGGGCGATCTTGGCGATGGGCCGGAATGGCAGCGCTACTCGCTGCAGGGCTAGCGCTATGGCTGGGCAGCGGCGAGACCGGCGGACTGAGCACTGCGCAGGCGCGATCGGGGTTGCAACCGTTCGAACGTCCGGGCGACAGTTTTCCGGGATCGGCGTTCTATTATGTGGCAAGCGAGGACACCGGGATGCTCGCGCCCCATGCCGCCCGCAGCGCATGGGATGCGCAAATCTCGGCGATTCACCGCGATGACAGCATCCCCGCAACGGGAAGCGGACCGGCCGCCCGGCCCCTAGCGGCGCGCGGGACGAGCCTTGACCGGGCGCGCGCGATGCAATGCCTGACAACGGCGATCTATTACGAGGCGGCGAGCGAGCCGGACGCCGGGCAGCGCGCGGTGGCGCAGGTCGTGCTCAACCGCGTGGCGCATCCGGCCTGGCCGAACACGGTGTGCGGCGTGGTCTATCAGGGATCCGAGCGGCCATCGTGCCAGTTCAGCTTTGCCTGCGACGGATCGCTGGCGCGGAGGCCGATGGCGGTGTTCTGGGAGCGGGCGCGGCGCGTGGCGGCGGATGCGCTGGCGGGGCAGGTCTATGCACCTGTGGGGCTGGCGACGCATTATCACACCAACGCGGTGCATCCCTACTGGGCCGACAGCCTGGCGTTCATCGGCACGATCGGCGCGCACCGGTTCTATCGCTGGAGCGGCGCGGCGGGGCGGCCTGCCGCGTTTTTTTCGGTCTATAGCGGCGGCGAACCCGTGGCAGCGCCACATCCGCGCACCTGGAATCCGGCGGCCGCCGACGTGGCCGATCCGATTACGCTGGAAAAGGCGTTCGAGGCCGGGCGGCTTGAGGCGCTGAAGGCGGCGCAGGCGGAGCCAAGCGCTGCAACCAGCGCGTCGTTTGGGCAAGTGCCCCTGCCAAACTATAGTGCTCCGGGTTATGGGGCGCCGGGTTACGGGGCTGTAGGCAAGCCAGCACCGCAAGGCGCCGGGGTGAAGTTTGCGCCGGCGGTGGAAGCGCGGGGCGGCGATGCGCTGTACCGCGCCGGTGGGGGCTTGCCCAGCGGATCGGCGGTAAACCCGGCCTACGAGAACGCGGGCAAGTGGATCGCGCAGCCCGGCGGCAACTGACCGCCGGGCGGTGACTGAACCGGCGAGCGGCAACTAAAGCGCTTGTTTTGCGATATTTGTTTGCGCCTATGCACGGTTAGCTTCGGCTTTACCCTAAGCCCCAACCCGGCGTTCATGGTGCAGTGCTAGAGCGTGCTTCACCGATCGGGCGGCACCGCCGCTTGTCATTCAGGAGAGATCCCCGATGCTGCACTTTGCCCCGCGCTACGGGATTGTTTCGCCTTGCCTGATGTGGGGCAGGAGCCGCCTGCGGGACTTGCCGGTGTGCCGCCCCGCGAATGACAATGCTGGCCATCGGGCTGGCCATCGGGCTGGCCATCGGGCTGGCCATCGGGCTGGCCATGGGGCGACCTGTGCAGGCGCGAACGACGATATCACCTCGCACGGCCACGCCATGCTCGAAGCGGCGCTGCGGATGTTTGCCGCGCACGGGCTTTCGGCGGGGCTGCGCGCCTGCGAGGCGGCGGAGATCGCAGCCGATGTGGGCGATCAGGAAGGCGTGGCGTGGTGGCTGGAGGTCTGCGCGACGTTCGACGGGGCCTTGGCCAGAACCGCGGCACGCAGCTTTGCCGCGCGGCAGATGGGCGGACGCTGAGCCCTGCCCTGTGGACAAATCCGAATTAATGCTATTGCAAACTGTTATCATAAAAACCCTGTCATAGTGGGTTTTGCGCCTTGCAATCGCCGGGCGGCGGGCTTAGGGCGCGGGTCATCCGCTTGGAATCCTTCCCGTCATGCGGGACGCGGGAGGTCCTTTTCGGCGGGCTTTGACCGCCAAGGTGGTTGCCAATTGTCCCGCACACCCGGGAAAGGATCGCGAAAGCCATGGCTCGCAAGAAAATCGCGCTGATCGGCGCTGGCAACATCGGCGGCACGCTCGCCCACCTCGCAGCGCAGAAGGAACTCGGCGATATCGTCCTGTTCGACGTGGCCGAAGGCGTACCGCAGGGCAAAGCATTAGATCTTTCGCAGTGCGGCCCTGTCGAGGGTTTTGACGCCAAGATCACCGGCACCAACGACTACAAAGACATCGCCGGCGCCGATGTGATCATCGTGACCGCAGGCGTGCCGCGCAAGCCGGGCATGAGCCGCGATGATCTGCTCGGCATAAACCTTTCGGTGATGAAGGCCGTGGGCGAAGGCATCAAGAACAACGCCCCCGACGCGTTCGTGATCTGCATCACCAACCCGCTCGATGCGATGGTCTGGGCGCTGCGCGAGTTTTCGGGTCTGCCGCACAACAAGGTCGTCGGCATGGCGGGCGTTCTGGATTCGGCGCGCTTCTCGACGTTCCTCGCTTGGGAATTCGGCGTTTCGGTGCGCGATGTCACCTCGTTCGTGCTCGGCGGGCATGGCGACACCATGGTGCCGGTAACCAGCTATTCGACCGTGGCGGGGATTCCGGTGCCGGATCTCATCAAGATGGGCGCTTCAACGCAGGACCGCATCGACGACATCGTGACGCGCACGCGCGGCGGCGGCGGCGAGATCGTCGCGCTGCTCAAGACCGGCTCAGCCTTCTACGCACCCGCCGCTTCGGGCATCGCGATGGCCGAAGCATACCTCGGTGACCAGAAGCGCATCCTGCCTTGCGCGGCCTGGGTTGACGGTGCCTACGGCGTGAGCGGCATGTATGTCGGCGTGCCAGTGCTGATCGGCGCGGGCGGCGTGGAAAAGGTGATCGAGATCGCGCTCGACGATACGGCGAAGGCGAACCTTGGCGTGTCGGTCGATGCGGTGAAGGAACTGCTGACCGCGTGCAAAGCGATCGACGGTTCGCTGGCGTAACAAAAGGTGACACGGGGCGCCGGTTCGCGCCCCGTTAACCTAAGCAATTTTACGAGCCTCGAAGGGCGCGCTCCCTTTGCATTGCCGATGCTAAAGCCCGCGCTTCTGCGGCTCGTGATACCTAACGATTTCGGGCGGACCAAACTACCCGCAGGAAAGTTTAGCGGCGACATGCGCGCCGTATGTGTTTTTCCGAAGCCCCAACCTCCCCGGGGCAAGAGGAGTGATGGCTGATGGGTTATGAAGAGCACGCGTTCGATGTGGATCCGGCGCAGGAGGGTCCGCAAGCCGGTCCTTCGTGGAGCTCGCCCCGCTGGCCGCTAACCGATCCCGCGTTTGGCGACGATCTGACGCAGGCGCTCGATCCGATGGCGCTGAAGGTCGAGATCGCAAAGGCCGCAAAGGCTGCGGGCACCGTGATAGACGAGGCAGCGCTGGAAGCCGCCGCCGGTGCTTCGATCCGTGCGATGATGCTGGTGCGCACCTATCGCGTGCGCGGGCATCTGGCGGCGGACCTTGATCCGCTCGGCCTCGCGCGGCAGGAGCTGCCCGCGGATATTACCCCGGAATACCATGGCTTTACCGGGCCAGACCTTGACAAGAAGGTATTCATCGGCGGCGTACTCGGCATGCAGTGGGCGACCCCGCGCGAGATCGTGAGCGTGCTGCAGAGGAACTATTGCGGCAAGGTTGGCCTTGAATACATGCACATAGCCGACGTGGCGGAGCGCAAGTTCCTGCAGGACCGGATCGAGGGTGGCGACAAGTCCATCGACTTCACCCCCAATGGCAAGAAGGCGATCCTCGCCGCTGTCATCCGGGGCGAACAGTACGAGAAGTTCCTCGGCAAAAAGTATGTCGGCACCAAGCGCTTTGGCCTTGATGGCGGGGAATCGATGATCCCGGCGCTGGAGGCGGTGATCAAGTATGGCGGCCAGCTGGGCGTGCGCGAGATCATCTACGGCATGGCGCACCGGGGCCGCTTGAACGTGCTGGCGAACGTGCTGGCCAAGCCTTACCGCGTGATCTTCCACGAGTTTTCCGGCGGGACCGCGAACCCCGAGGACGTGGGCGGTTCGGGCGACGTGAAGTATCATCTCGGCACCTCAACCGACCGCGAGTTCGACGGGATCAAGGTGCACATGAGCCTGCAGCCCAACCCGAGCCATCTGGAAACGGTGGACCCTGTGGTGCTGGGCAAGACCCGTGCGCAGCAGGCGTTCCGCGAGGACATCGGAAAAGGCAAGCACAAGCAAGTGCTGCCGATTCTGATTCACGGCGATGCGGCCTTTGCGGGCCAAGGCATCGTGTGGGAATGCCTCGGCTTTTCGGGCGTGAAGGGCTACAACACCGGCGGGTGCCTACACTTCATCATCAACAACCAGATCGGCTTCACCACAAGCCCGCAGTTTTCGCGCGGCTCGCCCTACCCCAGCGATGTGGCAAAGGGCGTGCAAGCGCCGATCATCCACGTGAACGGCGATGATCCGGAAGCAGTGACCTTCGCGTGCAAGCTGGCGATCGATTACCGCCAGCAGTTCGGCCGCGATGTGGTGGTGGACATGTGGTGCTACCGCCGCTTCGGCCACAACGAGGGCGACGAACCCAGCTTCACCCAGCCGCTGATGTATGCCCGGATCAAGCAGCATCCGCCGATTTCGGAGATCTATGCGCGCCGGCTGGTCGATCAGAACGTGATCGACGGGGTATGGAAGGGCGAGACCGAGGACCACTTTGTCGCCACGCTGGAGACCGAGTTCGAAGCAGCAAAAAGCTACAAGGCCAACCACGCAGACTGGTTTGGCGGGCGCTGGAGCGGGCTTAACAAGCCGGCCGACCCCGAAACTGCCCGGCGCAATGTGCCCACGGGCATCGACCAGAAGCTGTTCGACAGCCTGGGCCGCACGCTGACCACGGTGCCGCAGGACCTGACGATCCACAAGACGCTGGGCCGCGTGATCGAGGCCAAGCGGCAGATGTTTACCGAAGGCACAGGGTTCGACTGGGCGACCGGCGAGGCGCTGGCGTTCGGCAGTCTCGTCACCGAAGGCTTCAACGTGCGGCTTTCCGGGCAGGATTCGGGGCGCGGCACCTTCAGCCAGCGCCATGCGGTGTGGGTCGACCAGACCAGCGAGCGCAAGTTCGTGCCGCTCGCTGCGCTGCCCCACGGCAAGTTCGAGGTGCATGACAGCCCGCTGAGCGAATACGGCGTGCTGGGCTTCGAATTTGGCTATGCCAGCGCGGACCCGAAGACGCTGGTGCTGTGGGAAGCGCAGTTCGGCGATTTCGCCAACGGCGCGCAGATTGTGATCGATCAGTATATCGCGGCCTCCGAAGCAAAGTGGCTGCGCGCCAACGGCCTCGTGATGCTGCTGCCGCATGGCTATGAAGGCCAGGGTCCGGAACATTCTTCCGCGCGACTGGAGCGGTTCCTCCAGCTTTGCGCGGAAGACAATATCCAGGTCTGCAACATCACCACCCCGGCGAACTACTTTCACGTGCTGCGCCGGCAGATGCAGCGCTCGTTCCGCAAGCCGCTGATCATCATGAGCCCCAAGAGCCTGCTCCGCCATCCGCTGGCAAAATCGGTGACGTCGGACTTTGTCGGCGCGGGGCACTTCATGCGCATCCTGTCCGACACGAGCCCTGCGGCAGACGCCGAGACGCGGCGCGTGGTGCTGTGCAGCGGCAAGGTCGCCTATGACCTGATCGAGGCGCGCGATGCGGCGGGGATCACCGACACGCAGATCATCCGGCTGGAGCAGCTCTATCCCTTCCCGGGCGAGCCGCTGGCGCTGCGCCTTTCGCGCATGACCAATCTGGAAGAGGTCGTTTGGTGCCAGGAAGAGCCAAAGAACAACGGCAGCTGGTTCTTTGTGGAGCCGCTGATCGAGGATTCGCTGAAGGCGGCCGGCAGCAAGGTGGCGCGCGCGCGCTATGCCGGGCGGCTGGCGGCGGCATCGCCTGCGACCGGCCTTGCGAAACGGCATGCGGCGGAACAGGCCGCGCTGATCAGCAATGCGCTTTCGCTTTCGGTGCGCGGTGAACTGCGGCGCAAGAAGAAGGCCTAACCCTTTCTTGACCAGCTTCCTTTTGATTTGAGAGATTCCTGACATGTCCATCGAAGTGAAAGTGCCCGTGCTGGGCGAGAGCGTCAGCGAAGCGACGGTCGGCCAGTGGCTCAAGCAGCCGGGCGAGGCGGTGGCGCTGGACGAGCCGATTGCCAGCCTCGAGACCGACAAAGTCGCGGTGGAAGTCGGCGCGCCGGCGGCCGGGATCATGGGGGCGCATGTTGTCGCCGAGGGTGAGACCGTGGCGGTGGGTGCGCTCCTGGGGATGATCGAGACGAGCGGTGTGGCGACTGCACCTGCCCCGGCGGCGGCTCCTGCTCCGGCAGCCGCTCCCGCGGCTGCTGCTGCGGCGGCGGACGATCCAGCGGCGCTTTCCCCGGCGGTGCGGCGCGCGGTGCTGGAGCATGGGATCGACCCGGCGACGGTGCGCGGGACCGGCAAGGATGGCCGCCTGACCAAGGAAGACGTGCTGGCGGCAGCTGTCGCCAAGCAGGCCGCCCCTGCCCCGGTCGGGGCTGCGCCTGCCCCGGTTGCGGCAGCTGTGGCCGTGTTCTCGGATGGCCGCCGCGAGGAGCGCGTCAAGATGACCCGCCTGCGCCAGACGATCGCCAAGCGGCTGAAGTCCGCGCAGGACACCGCCGCGCTACTCACCACGTTCAACGATTGCGACATGGGCGCGGTGATGGTCGCGCGCGACAAGTACAAGGACGTGTTCGAGAAGAAGCACGGCGTGAAGCTGGGCTTCATGAGCTTCTTCGCCAAGGCCGCGTGCCTGGCGCTGAAGGATATTCCTTCGGTCAACGCTCGGATCGAGGGCGACGAGATCGTCTACCACGATTACGTTGATCTTTCCGTCGCGGTCTCCGCGCCCAATGGCCTCGTAGTGCCGGTTGTGCGCGATGTGGACAGCCTGTCCTTCGCCGGGATCGAAAAGGCGATTGCCGCGTTTGGCAAGAAGGCACGCGACGGCACGCTGACGATGGCGGACATGGCCGGCGGCACTTTCACGATTTCTAACGGTGGCGTGTTCGGCGGGCTCATGTCCACCCCGATCATCAACCCGCCGCAGTCCGCCGTGCTGGGTCTCCACCGGATCGAAGACCGGCCGGTGGTGCGCGATGGGCAAATTGTGGTGCGGCCGATGATGTATATCGCGCTTTCATATGATCACAGACTGATCGACGGGCGCGAGGCGGTGACGGCGCTGAAGACGATCAAGGAAGCGATCGAGGATCCGACGCGGCTGCTGATCGATCTGTGATCTCGATCCTTCCCTGTGAGGGGAGGGGGACCGCCGCAGGCGGTGGAGCGGTGCGGCACTGCTGTGCTACCCCTCCGCCAGCCCTGCGGGCTGCCACCTCCCCTTCCAGGGGAGGATACACTTAGGAGCCTGGCCATGGCTGAATACGACTACGACGTTCTTGTCATCGGTGCCGGCCCGGGCGGCTATGTCGCGGCGATCCGCGCGGCGCAGCTGGGGCTTAAGACCGCGTGCGCCGATGGCCGCGAGACGCTGGGCGGCACCTGCCTCAATGTCGGGTGCATTCCTTCCAAGGCCTTGCTGCATGGTTCGGAAAAGTTTGCCGAAGCGGCGGACGGGACCTTTGCGCATTACGGGATCAAGACCGGGCCGGTGACGCTCGATCTGGAGGCGATGCAGGCGCAAAAGCTGGATTCGGTCAGGCAGCTGACGGGCGGGATCGAGTTCCTGTTCAAAAAGAACAAGGTGAGCTGGCTGAAAGGCTATGCCGCGTTCGAGGATGCGCACACGGTTGTCGTGGCGGGCCAGAAGGTGACCGCCAAGAACGTGGTGATCGCGACGGGTTCGAGCGTGACGCCGCTGCCGGGTGTGGTGGTGGACAACGACGCGGGTATTGTGGTCGATTCAACTGGCGCGCTGGCTTTGGACCGCGTGCCGAACCACATGGTGGTGATCGGCGGCGGGGTGATCGGGCTGGAGTTGGGTTCGGTCTGGCGGCGGCTGGGGGCCAAAGTGACGGTCGTGGAATTCCTCGACCAGCTGCTGCCCGGCATGGACGGCGACGTGCGCAAGGAAGCCGCCAAGATCTTCAAGAAGCAGGGCATGGAACTGCGGCTTTCCACCAAGGTGACGGGCGTGGCCGTGAGGGGCAAGACCGCGACTTTGACGCTGGAGCCCTCAGCGGGTGGCACTTCGGAAACGCTGGAAGCGGACTGCGTGCTGGTGGCCATCGGCCGCCGTCCGTTTGTGGATGGGCTGGGGCTCGAGAAGATCGGCCTGGACGTGAACAAGCGCGGGCAGATCGAGACGGACCATGATTTCCGCACCAGCGTTCCGGGCGTGTGGGCTGTGGGCGATGTGATTCCGGGTCCGATGCTCGCGCACAAGGCCGAGGACGAGGGCATTGCCGTGGCCGAGAACATCGCGGGGCTGACCGGTATCGTGAACCATGCCGTGATCCCGGGCGTAGTCTATACCTTCCCTGAATTTGCGGGCGTGGGGCTCACCGAGGAAGCGGCGCTGGTCGCAGCGGATGGCGACAAGACGGCGATCAAGGTCGGCAAGTTCCCGATGCTGGCGAACAGCCGCGCCAAGACCAATCATGAGCCCGACGGTTTCGTTAAGGTGATTGCGGACGCGAAGACTGACCGTGTCCTGGGCGTGTGGTGCATTGCGAGCGTGGCCGGATCGATGATTGCTGAAGCCGCGCTAGCGATGGAGTTTGGCGCGACGTCCGAGGACATTGCTTACACCTGCCATGCGCACCCGACGCATGCCGAGGCGCTGAAGGAAGCGGCGATGGCAGTGATGGGCAAGCCGATTCACATGTGATGATGCATATGATGCGCCGACTTGCCCGCTGGCACATATGGCTCGGCTGGCTGATCGGCGTGCCGTTGCTGCTGTGGACAGCAAGCGGCCTATTCATGGTTTCATGGCCCATCGAACAAGTGCGCGGCGGGCAGTTGCGTACGGAGCCAAAGCCGATGGCGCTGGCCGGGCTAGCGGTGCCAAAAGCCGGGCCGGTGACCCAGCTGATATTGGTGGACGAGGCCGGGCGGCAGGTTTGGGTTGCCACGGCAGCAGATGGCGCTTTGCGTCGGTTTGATGCGCGCAGCGGACTGGCCCTGCCCCTTGTGGATCAGGCCGAGGCGCAGGCGATTGCCGCGGCGAGCTATCGCGGCGGGGCGAAGCTGGAAAGCATGGCGCAATTTGCAGCCAATGCGGCTCCCATCGAGCTCAGGCGCGAACGGCCTTCCTGGCAGGCGCGGTTTGGCGATGGGACGCATGTCTATGTAGATGCCGGAACTGGCGAAGTGCTGGCGCTGCGTTCGCGATTATGGCGCGCGTTCGACTTCATGTGGGGGCTGCACATCATGGACTTGCAGGGACGCGAGGATACGCATCATCCGCTGCTGATCGGGTTTGCGGGGCTGGCGTTTCTGGGAACTTTGCTGGGGACGGTGCTGCTGTTTCGGCGGCGGAAGGCGGGTGTCTCAAAGCGTTCTGCTTGAACCCTTACCCCTCCGGCCCGCCTGCGGTGGGCCACCCCCCATTTGTGCGTGCCACGAAAATGGGGAGGATTTAGGCGCGTTTGCGCACTTCGACTTCGAGGAACTGGGGCGTGCTGGCCGAGACCATGCGCGCGGCGGCGGCGAGCGCATAAGCCGAGGCGCGGTGGCGGGTGACGAGACCGCCGGCGCCGTCGCTGACCAGGGGTGTTTCGAATTCTACGCCGATGACCGCGTCTTCCGAGCGCGAAACGGTGACCACGGCGAGCTGACCCGCGCCGAGATCGAGCACCAGGCCCGTGCCGACGGGGACGCCGACAAGGCCTTCGATCCGCGCACCGGTTGCCGAAAGATTGCGCAGCAGCGCCTCATAGCGGTGATCGGCATGGATCACGCCGATGCGGCGAAAGACCGAGCGGCGTTCGGGGCGGTGGCGCTGGGGTCCATGGGGCTGGATGCGCAGCGCCTCGCTCTGCATCTGGGCGAGAACCACCGCCTGTTCGAGCGGCGGCGAATAGAGAAAGCCCTGAATGAAGCGTGCGCCCTTGGCGCAGACCAGATCGTGCTGGTCAAACGCCTCCACGCCCTCGACCGTGGTCTCCATGCCGAGCGCATCGGCGAGGCCGATGATCGCGGCGATGATCTTCGCGCTGTTCTGATCGCTGAGCGTGCAGGAATCCACGAAGCTGCGATCGACCTTGAGCTTGTCGAACGGCGCAGCGCGCAGATAGCTGAGCGAGGAATAGCCCGTGCCGAAATCATCAAGCGCAAGGCGCACGCCCAGTTGCTTCAGCGCCTTGAACGCATTGTCGGTTGCCTCGGCCTCGCCCATGAAAACCGATTCGGTCAGTTCGAGTTCGAGCCGGTCAGGATCGAGGCCGGTCTCCGCCAGGGCATCAGCAACGACACCCGGGAAATCCGGATGGGCGAACTGGATGGCCGAGACATTGATCGCGATGCGCAAGGGGTGCGCCCAGGCGGCGGCATCGGCGCAGGCACGGCGCAGCGCCCATGCGCCAAGCTGGAGGATCATGCCGGTATCTTCCGCGACCGGGATGAACACCGCCGGCCCGATCGCCCCGCGCTGGGGATGCTCCCAGCGCATCAGCGCTTCGAAGCCGACGACCGTGTGATCGTCGGTGCGCACAACCGGCTGATAGACCAGGCCGAGCTGGGTCCTGTCCCAATCGTCTTCGGCTGTCTCGACCGCGGCGATGGCCTCGCGCAGCGCCTCTTCCAGCAGGTGACGCTCTTCCTTCTCGTCCTTGAGGTCTACCGAGTAAAAGCGGAACTGGCCGCGACCGCCGTGCTTGGCGGCATAGAGCGCAAGATCGGCCGCGCGCACGATGCCCTCGCGCTCGGCGCCATCGTAAGGCGCGATCGCCATACCCAGCGAAATGCCGATCACGACGTGGTTGTCATCAATGCGGTAGGGCTGTGAGACGATGGCGATGATCTTGTTGGCCAGCTCGCCCAGTTTGCCGCGATCTTCCTGATCGGGCAGGAGAATCTGGAATTCATCGCCGCCGTGCCGGCCGATCTCGCCGTGGTCCCCCACGACCTTGAGGAGGCGCTGCGAGACCTGACGCAGCAACTCGTCGCCGGCCGGGTGGCCCAGCGTGTCGTTCACATGCTTAAACCGGTCGAGATCGAGCATCATCAGCGTGGCGGCGCGCTGCCTGCCCTTGAACGCGGCAAGGGTCTGTTCGATGCGGCGCGTGATGCGGTGGCGGTTGGCGAGGCCCGTCAGCGAATCGAATTCGGCGAGGCGCGAGTCCTCGATGCGGCGCTCGTATTCCTGGGTGACATCGCGCGCGGTGCCGCGATAGCCGCCAAATGCACCGGTCTCGTCGAGCTTGGGCGTGCCTGAAAGCGCCCACCATGCAGGCCTTGCGCCCACGCCGCAGCGCGCCGGCGCAAGGCGCACGATCACATCGTTGACCCGGGCATGCGCGCCGATCTGAAACTGCAGCGGCCGGTCCGAGCGTTCGCCGGGGTTGTCCGGATCGGTTCCGAACAGGCTGCTGAACGGCTGGCCGATGAGCGCTTGCGACGGTATGCTGAAGCGTTCGCAGGCGGCGGGGGAAATATAGCTGAGGCACCCCGCGGGGTCAGTCGCCCAGAACCAGCCGGAGAGGCTGCGCTCGATATCCGCGAATAGGGCCAAGCGGCGGGCAGCATCTTCCGCAAGCGGCGGTTCATGCCCGGCGCGCCTGTCCCTTCTGTCATTGGGCCAGGCTTTGAGCAGATTCTTCACCGGACCGGGACCGCCTGTTCGCGCAAGATGCCTTGAATACGACTTGATAGTCGCCGGCAGGTTACTTTCGCCCTAAGGGAGGAGCGATGCCCGCACTTGCCCTTCAACTCCCCGCGCCGCCGCGCTTGCCCGCAGCGGATGTCTTTGCGCTGATCAGCGCGCTCGACCCCATCGGCATTGCTATTGGCGCGCTGAGCGGCGCGCTGCTGGCCGCGCGAATGCGCCAGACCTTTGTGACCATGGGGTTTTTTGCCGTGGTGACCGGGGTGGGCGGCGGATCGGTGCGCGATCTGCTGATCGGTGCGCCGGTCTTCTGGGTGCGCGATGCGTGGACCGCGCCGATCTGCCTGGGCGTGGCGCTGATGGTGTGGTTCACGCCGGAGCGCTGGTGGCAGGGTGCTACACAGGGCGGCGGAACGCTGGAATGGGCGGACGCGGCGGTGCTGGGCGCCTATGCCATGCTGGGCACGGCCAAGGCGCTCGCCTTTGGCGTGGCGCCTGTGCCGGCGGCGCTGATGGGGGTGATCACGGGCTGCGTGGGCGGCGTGATCCGCGATGTGATCGCCGGGCGGCCCTCGATCATCATGCGGCCCGAATTGTATGTGACGCCCGCCGCCCTGGCCTCTGCAATATGCGCGCTGGGACACGGGCTTGGGCTGGCCAACGCGCTAGTCTGGCCGGTTTCGGCGCTAGCAGGGTTTGGCCTGCGCGGCGCGGCAATCCATTGGCGGCTGGCGCTACCGGCCTATGGCGGACGAGAGGAAACAGAATGACGAAGTGGGTGATGGGCATGGCGCTGGTGATACTGGCGGCAGCGCCCGCGCTGGCGCAGGACCGCGCGGCGCATGGCACTTGGCGCACGCCCGACCGGGGCGGGCTCATCGAGATTTCGACCTGCGACGGCGGGCTGTGCGGCAAGGTGGTTGGCGGCGATCCAAACACCCCGGCTGCCCAGCAGATCGACCGCAACAACAAGAACCCGGCGTTGCGCAGTCGGCCGTTGCTCGGGAGCTATGTGTTTCGGGGCCTCAAGCCTTCGGGCAAGACGTGGACGGGCACGATCTACAACCCCGAGGACGGCGGCACTTACAAGGCGACCGCCATGCTCAAATCGGCGAACGAGATAAGCGTGCGTGGGTGCATCGTGTGGCCGCTGTGCAAGACGCAGGTGTGGACGCGGGTGAGGTAGGGGTGAGTTGCCCCTCCGTCAGCCCTGCGGGCTGCCACCTCCCCTTTTGCACTTCGCAAAAATGGGGAGGATCTGCTGTGTCCTTACTCCATCGTGACGACGACTTTGCCCACGGCCTTGCGATCGGCGAGCATGGCGATGGCTTCGCCGCCGCGTTCGAGCGGAAAGCGGGCCGAGACGCGCGGGTTGATGCGGCCTTCTTTCAGCAGCGCGAAGAGCTCGGCGACATTCGCGGCGTTGCGTTCGGGCTCGCGTGCCACGAATGCGCCCCAGAACACGCCGCAGACATCGCAGGATTTGAGCAGTGTGAGATTGAGCGGCAGCTTGGCGATACCAGCGGGGAAACCGACGACGAGAAAGCGGCCTTCCCATGCGATGGCGCGCACGGCGGGCTCGGAATAATCACCGCCGACGATATCATAAACGATATCCGCCCCGTTTGGCCCGCAGGCAGCCTTGAACGCTTCGGCAAGCGCCTTGCTCTGGTCCTTGTCGAACGGCGGGCGGCCATAGATCACCACGTCGTCCGCGCCCGCTTCGCGCGCGGCGGCGGCTTTTTCCTCGCTGGAGACGGCGGCGATGACGCGGTTGCCATAAGCCTTGCCAAGCTCGATCGCCGAGATCCCGACCCCGCCAGCGGCACCGAGGACGAGCATGGTCTCGCCCGCCTTGATCCGGCCGCGATCCTTGAGGCCGTGGATCGTGGTGCCATACGTCATCAGCAGCGACGCGCCGGTCTCGAACGAGACGCCTTCGGGCAGCGGAAACAGCCGGTGCGCCTCAAGCGCAACCTTCTGCGCAAGGCCGCCGTTGCCGCACATGCCGATGACGCGGTCTCCGGCCTTCCAGCCGGTCACGCCCTCACCCACGCTTTCGATCACACCGGCAAATTCGCCGCCGGGCGCATAAGGGCGCTGCGGCTTGAACTGGTACATGTCGCGGATCATCAGGGTATCGGGGAAGTTGATCGCGCAGACCTTGATCGCGACGACGACCTGGCCGGGCGCGGCGACGGGATCGGCGATCTCGTCGAGCGTGAGGGTTTCAGGGCCGCCGACATCGTGGGTGCGCAGGGTTATCATGGGTCTCTCCGGTGTTCTGGTTGCCACTTTTGAGCCATGTTTTGGCAGGCTTGGGAAGCGGTTTTTAATCGGCTGGTTAAGCCGGATGCGCGAGGAAGGGGCGCTCGGCGCTGGCGACGCTTTCGAACGCGGCGATGGCATCACCGCGCGCCATGGTGAGGCCGACTTCATCCAGGCCACTCATCAGGCAGTGCTTGCGGAACGGATCGATCTCGAACTCGAAGCGGTCCTGGAACGGGGTCGTGATCGTCTGGGTTTCGAGGTCGATGTGGACCGGGTCAGTTGCCGCCACTTCCATCAGCCGGTCGATCGCTTCCTGCGGCAGGACGACGGTGAGAATCCCGTTCTTGAAGGCATTGCTTGAGAAAATGTCGGAGAACGAGGGCGCGATGACGGCCTTGATGCCCATGTCAAGCAGCGCCCAGGCGGCGTGTTCACGGCTGGAGCCACAGCCGAAGTTGTCACCCGCGATGAGCGCAGGCGCGCCCTTGAACTCGGCGCGATCGAACAGATTGTCCGGCTCCTTCCGCAGCACTTGGAAGGCGCCGCGCCCCAGCCCTTCGCGGCTGATGGTCTTCAGCCATTCGGCGGAGATGATGACATCGGTATCGATGTTCTTGCGGCCGAACGGGATGGCGCGGCCATCAATGGTGGTGACAGGTTCCATGGGCACTGCCTTAGCCTCAGCGGTGCGGGGCTTGCAAGGCCATGTTCCCCTCGCTCCGAAGGGGAAAGGCCATGAGAGAACTCAATCGGTGTCGATGGGATCGACCGGCGGCTTGGGAGCGGCCTTATCGGCGCGTTCCTTGCGGCGCGAGGAATAGAGCAGCGCGGCGGCAAGCGCTGCGGAGCCGATGGCCGCACCGGCAATGGCCGCCGGACCGGTCCAGCTGCCATGGTCTTTCGGGCCGTCCTTATCGCTTTTCTTGCTCACACGATTGCTCCTTGATCCCTGCGATCACGTTCGAACTGCATCCCGGCGATTGCAAGCGGGCCGGAGGGTCTATCCGCAAGCAATTGCGCGTGAAGTCAGCTTTTGGCTTCGGGTGTGGATTCTAGATCCCGTCAGGTTGCGGGAAGTTGAACGGCGCAGAGCCTGCGCCCCGCCCCGCACCGCACAAGTATCAGAGCCCGTCGACTGCCTTGCTCACCAGCACGTTGATCGAGACGCGGCGGTTCTGCGCTTTGCCTTCGGGGGTGCTGTTGTCAGCCAGCGGATCGGCGGTGGCCATGCCAGTGGGGGTGAGCATGCGATAGGGCTTCCAGCGGCAGGTCTGCTGCAGATAATTGACCACGCGCGCGGCGCGGGCTTCGCTGAGGCGCTGGTTGACCTCTTCGCTGCCGGTCGAATCGGTGTAGCCCACCACCAGCAGCATCGCGTTTTTCATGGCCTGCGCCTCGGTGGCGGTATCGCACAGCGCGACCTTGCCGTTAGGGGAAAGCAGCGACTTGCCGCTATCGAAGTTCACGTTGATCGAGCTCTTGATATTGTACTCGTCGATATCGCCAAAGCGGCTGCGCAGCGCGTCGGTGGCAGCGGTTTGCTCATCGAAGCCCTGCTTGGTGCCGGTGCGGATCATCGTCGCGATCTTGAGATCCTTGTCCTTGAACATGATGTCACTGGCCATCAGCGCATCGCCCGATTGCAGGGTGCGCACGGTGACCGGCAGGCCGTTGAGCAGCGCATTGGCGGCGAGCTGCTGGCGGCTCATTCCGAACAGGCCCTTGCTTGAGCGGATCTTGGTATAGTCGTTGATGTTGACGATGCTCTTGCTGCCATCGTCCGCAGTGATCTCCATCCGGTCTGCGCTGCGGCGCGAGATGAAGCCCTTGATATCCGGCCCCTTGAGCAGGGCGGCAGGCTCTGCCGAGGGCGGTGCGATGCTGGTGGAAAGATCGGCGGGCGGAAGTTCCTGCGCCTGTGCGAGGACGCCGGCTGGCACGGATGCGGCGAGCATTCCGAGCACGATCGCTCCCTGGTTCAAGACACGCATTATTGACCTCCTCAAATCGAATTCAGTGGGCCGGGAAACCGGCACAGCCTAGGCCCCGCCCACTTCGCTGCTCCCAAACGCTTCAGGCGATACGGGGCGAAGATGAACGGTATCGCGTTCCTGAGTGGGGAGCGAGCCTTTCTGTCAGATGAACGAACCGCACCGGACGGACAGTTCCGGGGGCGCGCCGTGCGGTGCATGCGGCAGGACGTTTCCGCCGGACAAGCGCCCGAAATTGCGGGCATTCGGGCGTGTCGGCAGGGCGTGGCAGGGGTGCGGCCAATCGAGATGGGGGGCCAAGATGTCGGGGCCGAAATCGGAGAGCCGAGATCAGAGCCAGTCTTCGCAGCGCAGCCCTTCAACCCGGCCGAACTCACGCAGGTTGCCGGTTACGACCACAAGGCCGAGACTGCGGGCATGGCCGGCGATGAGCAGATCATAGGGCCCAATGATCTGGCCCTTGCGCGCAAGATCAACGCGGATCGACGCCGCATGAAAGGCGGCCTCGGCATCGAATTCAAGCACGGGCAGCGGTTCGACAAAGGCATCGATGACCGCCCGGTTGGCCTCGGGCGCAGCAGACTGTGCAGCCCCCACGTAGAGTTCGTAGAGCACAACGGTGGAAATGCAGAGCGTATCCTGTTCGCGCTGCAAACGATCACGGATGGCGGGTGGCCGATCGCGCAGCGCACGAATGCACAGATTGGTATCCAGTAACGATACCAGCATTACAACGTTTCGCGGATGTCGTATGGCAGTTCGGAGGGTTCCTGAATGTCGATCCCCGCCTGGTCAAAGAACTCATCCCAGAACTGGTTGACCGGTGTGATGACTAGGCTGCGGCCCTGCTTGCGCACGACGACTTGCTTGACGCTTTCCGGGAACGCGAGATCCTTGGGAATGCGCACCGCCTGACTGCGGTTCGACTTGAAGACGGCGGCCCGTCTGGAAAGGCGCGAGGGTGCGTTCACCGCTTGAAGATGCGCATTCCCGTGGGATATGTCAACGGGATATACCTTGAGAGCCCATCACACCAGTTCGCGCACATCCGTCAGCCGGCCCGTCACCGCAGCGGCGGCGGCCATGGCGGGTGAGACGAGGTGGGTGCGCGCGCCCGGACCCTGACGGCCGACGAAGTTGCGGTTTGAGGTGCTGGCGCAGCGTTCGCCCGCGGGCACTTTGTCCGGGTTCATGCCGAGGCAAGCCGAGCAGCCGGGTTCGCGCCATTCGAGGCCCGCGTCGATAAACACCTTGTCGAGTCCTTCGGCTTCGGCCTGGCGCTTCACGAGGCCCGAGCCGGGGACGACGATGGCCCACTTGACGTTCGCGGCCTTGGTGCGGCCTTTGAGGACGGCGGCGGCGGCGCGCAAGTCTTCGATCCGGCTGTTGGTGCACGACCCGATGAACACGTTCTGGACTTCGACCGAGTCCATCCGCTGGCCGGGTACAAGGCCCATGTATTCAAGGCTGGCGCGCGCGGCAGCCTGCTTCGAAGGATCGGCAAAGCTATCGGGTGCGGGGACGAAGCCGGTGATCGGCAGCACGTCTTCCGGGCTGGTGCCCCACGTGACGCTGGGGGCGATATCGGCAGCGTTGATGACCACGACCTTGTCATACTTCGCGCCTGGATCGGTCGCGAGGCTGCGCCACCATGCCACGGCCTTGTCCCAGTCCGCGCCCTTGGGGGCATAAGGGCGGCCTTCGATATAGGCGAAAGTCTTCTCGTCCGGCGCGATGAGCCCGGCGCGCGCGCCGTGTTCGATCGCCATGTTGGAGACGGTGAGGCGGCCTTCGATCGAAAGGTCGCGGATGGCCTGACCCGTATACTCGATGACATGGCCGGTGCCGCCCGCCGCGCCGACCACGCCGGTGATGTGAAGGATGACGTCCTTGGCCGAGACACCGGGCAGCAGCGCACCTTCGATGCGCACTTCCATGGTCTTCGAGCGCTTCAGGAGCAGCGTCTGCGTGGCGAGCACATGCTCGACCTCGCTCGTGCCGATGCCGAAGGCCAGCGCGCCGAGGCCGCCGTGGCAGGCGGTGTGGCTATCGCCGCAGACGATGGTAGCCCCGGGGAGCGAGAAGCCCTGCTCCGGGCCGACGACGTGGACAATGCCCTGCTCCGCATCGGCATCGCCGATATAGCGGATGCCGAAGGCGGGGGCGTTGGCCTCGAGCGCCGCGAGCTGCGCGGCGCTTTCGCGGTCGGGAATGGCGATGCGCGCGCCTGCGCTGTCGCGCCGCGCGGTGGTGGGCAGATTGTGATCGGGCACCGCGAGCGTGAGATCGGGGCGGCGCACCTTGCGGCCCGCAAGCCGCAGCGCCTCGAACGCCTGCGGGCTCGTCACCTCGTGCACGAGGTGACGGTCGATATAGATGAGGCTGGTGCCATCGTCGCGGTCTTCCACGACGTGGGCGGCCCAGATCTTTTCGTAAAGCGTGCGGGCAGTAGCAGTTTGGGTGATGCTGGTCATGCGTGGCGAGGTATAACCGCAAGAGCGGCTTATCAAGCAGGAAAGGGCCAGTGCGCCAACACCGGTATGACCCTTGGGGCGAGCGGCTGCGCGCAGGCTCGCATCGCAGGTGCGATTGGGCTATACCGGTATCATGACAGCATTTCTGATCGTGTTCGCCACGGTATGGGCGATGGAAGCTGTGGCCTGGAGCAGCCACAAATACATCATGCACGGGTTCGGCTGGGCCTGGCACCGCGACCATCACGAACCGCATGACGGCTTTTTCGAACGCAATGACTTCTATGCCGTGTTCGGCGCGGCGATTTCCATCAGCGGGTTCATGTTCGGCAGTCCGGTGATTTCCGGGGCCTATTCATGGGAGCCGGCTTGGTGGATAGGCGTGGGCGTGCTGATCTACGGCATCATCTACACGCTGCTGCACGATGGGCTGATTCATCAGCGCTGGTTCAAGTATGTGCCACGCCGCGGCTATGCCAAGCGGCTGGTGCAGGCGCACAAGCTGCACCACGCGACGATCGGGAAAGAAGGCGGGGTAAGCTTCGGCTTCATCATCGCGATGGATCCGGCATGGCTTAAGCAGGAGCTGAAGAAGCAGCGCGAGGCGGGGATCGCCGTGGTGCGCGAGGCGGTGGACTAGAGCCAGATGAGGTTAGGTTGCACCGCCGGGATTGCGTCAGGAAGCTTCTCGGCAAGGAGCGCCCTCGCAGGGCGGGCTGGTAGCCCGTTCAAGCGATGCGACGCTGCCTGAGAATCATTTGGCCGAGGGGCTTCCTGACGCAACCGCGAAGCGGCGGGCCGCTTTTGGCCCATCGCAGCGTCAATCGTCGGTCACTATGCGATAACATGGCCTCTCTCTCCTCGCGCTGGGCCAAAATCGGCTCCGTCACGACGGTGCAACTTAACGTCATCTGGCTCTAACCCTCGGCCTACTCTGCGCGGGTCCAGATCCACGTGCCGCTGATGGCCATCACGGCAAGGGGGATCAGCACCCAGGGCCAGCCGGCGAGAAGGCCGGTCACGACCACCGAAATCGCCATGGTGACGAGCGCGCCGACCTTGGCCTTGCGCGGGATTGCGCGGCGCGTGCGCCAATCGCGCAGCATCGGGCCATAGTGCGGATGCGCCAGCAGGCGCTGCTCCCACACCGGATTGCCGCGCGCGAAGCAAAACAGTGCCAGCAGCAGGAACGGCACGGTGGGCAGCAGCGGCAGCACCGCGCCAACCGCGCCGATGCCCACGAACAGGAAGCCCGCGCCGGTCCAGATATGGCGTCTCATTCTATCCCGCTATGCGCGCAGCATGTTCGCGCACGAGGGCGATCATGTTGGGGACACCCTGGGTACGGTTCGAGGAGAGCTGGTTCTTGAGATCGAACGGGGCGAGCGCGGCGGCGATGTCGGTCTCGGCGACGACTTTCGCGGGCTGATCCTGCACGGCGCTGAGCACCAGCGCGACGATACCCTTGGTTATCGCTGCGTTGCTGTCAGCCAGAAAGTGAAGCTTATCCCCCCCTTTCGCGACCGGATAGACCCACACGCTGGCCGAGCAGCCGCGCACGAGCGTGGCGTCGGTTTTCAGCGCATCGGGCATGACCTCGAGCGTGCGGCCAAGCTCGATCAGCAGGCGGTAGCGTTCGTCTGCATCGAGGAATTCATATTCTTCAAGGATGTCGTCGAGTTTGTTCATGCCCGGTCCTTAGCGGATCGGCTGGCGGCGGGGAGAGGGATTTTTGGGTGGGGCGAATTGGCAGATTTTTTACCCCTTTGCCCCACCGTCTGCGCTTCGCGCTGACGGTGGGGTTCTTTAGGGGTCCACCCCGGCCGCGATAGCTTCCAGCTTGCGCAGGCGTTCCTTGAGGTCGCTGAGGTCGATCATGCCGAGCGCGTGGTCTGTGGGGCTCTTACCCTCCCGGGCAAGTTCGGTGCGTTTGAGATCGAGCCAGCCGTTCCACGCGCGCAGCGCGGTGGCCGAGAGGATCATGAGACAGACAAGTGTGGCGACGGCCATGACGGTCACAGTTGCGAAGGACACGGGCGATTCCCTCCTCTGGTTCAATGTTCGCGCAGCGCTTCGATATCCTGCGCAAGGCGGCGGGTGTCGCGCTCGTCGGTGATGATCCGTTCGAGCACTTCAATGCGTTTGCGCAGCTCCACGACTTCGCGTTCCAGCGCAGGGTTTGCCGGCAGCGGGGCTGGCGGATTGCCACGCTGCTCGCGGGGCCGCGTGCTGCGCAGGTACACCCATGCAAGGATCGCGACGATCGCGACAATGGCACTCGGGAAGGTCATCGGCGTTTCCTGGGTTTGGCGGCCGGGTCAGTTGACCGCAGCGCCGCGCAAGTCTTTGATCTGGTCGGCAAGGCCTGCGGCAGCGTTGCCCTTGGTGTCGGTGGCGATGCGTTCCAGAACGCGCACCCGCTGTTCCAGCCGCTGGGCCTGCGCGGCGAAGTGCGTGGCCTGATCGGCGCGGTCCTTTGCCGCGAGTTCGAGCGTGCGCTCCTTCAAAGCGAGCCGGCGCTTGTAGATATCGGCAATCACTCCGAGAATCGAGACAAGGCCGATCATGAGCGCCGCGAAGACAATGGCTTCGGCGGCGGTCATGGCTTGGTACTCCGGTCGGATGCGGAAGCGCGAAGCGCGTCGATGTCTTGGGTCAGGCTATAGCCGTGATCAGTGACGATGCGCTCGACATTAAGGCGGTCCTTGGCCGAGCCAAGCTCGGCGCGCAGCTGGGCTTTTTTCTGACTGAGCAGCGCGAGGGCCTGCTGCACCGCATCGACCGTCTTGAAATAGACCGACCGGCCCCATGAGTTTTCGAGCAGGTAGCCATGGCGGACGCGCAGCCAAGTGTTGATGAACCAGCCGCACGTCACCATCGCCATGGCGGAAAGAGCGATCATGATGGTTTGTGGTTCGATGGCCATGTATAATCCCCCACAGAGCCTGCTTAACGCAGGCTCTCAATCTCTGCCGAAAGCCGCGGATTGCCCGAAACGTAGAACTGCTCGACCTCCGCAAGGCGGCGGTCGATGTCGCGGAAGCTTGAGCGCACTTCGCGCGCCGTGCGGGCGGGCGACTGGCGCACACCCTGCCAGAACTTCTGCTCGGCGCGGTCGGCATAGAGCGCGTGCGGCTTCTTGTCGGCAAGGAAGCCGAAGGCGAAGTAGATCAGGAACGGCCAGCCCATCGAGAAGGCGAGGACAAGGAAGGCGATCCGGACCCAAAGCGCATCGATCCCGGTGTAATCGGCAATCCCGGCGCAGACGCCCATGAACTTGCCATTGACCTTGTCACGATAGAAGCGCGTGCGCTGCGGATGGTGGTCAGACGAGCTCACTTCGAAATCCCTTTCTGATCGGCGAGGAGGCGGTCCAGCTCGCGCAGCTTCTGGTTGTCGCTCTCGCGGTCTGCTAGGATACGGGAGGGGCGGAATTCGGGGTTGTCAGCCGCCACGAGCCTCTCGACCGTGTCCATGCGTTCATCGAGCCGGCGGGCGAGCTGGTAGAGTTCGTCCAGCAGGGCTTCGTCACCGGTGGTGAGCGTTGCGGCAGTTTTCCAGCGGGTGACGTAGTGCAGCACGACCCACGGCAGACCGACGAAGATCGCGAGGATGGCGACCACAGGAATGTACCCCTCATCCATCGATCAGCCCTCCTTCGAAGCGCTGCCGCCGAGTGCGCGCTTCATGGCTTCGAGTTCCTCGTCGACCTTGTCCTGGCCCGCGAGCGCGGCGATCTCGTCCGCAAGATTGGGCGGCGCGCCACCGGCAAGGCTGAGCGCATCGGCGCGACCTTCGGCATAATCGACGCGGCGTTCGAGCTGGTCGAAGCGCGAAAGGGCCTCGTCTACGCGTTCGCTGGTCATCAAGGTGCGCAGGCGGACACGGTTCTCGGCGCTTTCGAGGCGGGCTGTGATCGCGGTCTGGCGGCTGCGGGCTTCGCGCAGGCGGGTCTGCAGCTTTTCGATATCGGCCTCATAGGCGCGCATCGAATCGTCGAGCACTGTGATCTCGCTGGCAAGCTGCGCGCCCATGTCGGCGGCCTTGTTCTTTTCGACCAGCGCGGCGCGGGCTAGGTCCTCGCGGCCCTTAGAAAGGGCGAGCTGGGCCTTGTCTGCCCAATCAGCCTGGAGCCGATCGAGCTTGGCCACATGGCGGCCCATCTCCTTCTGATCGGCAATGGTGCGGGCGGCGGACGCGCGCACTTCGACAAGGGTTTCCTCCATCTCCATGATGATCATGCGGATCATCTTGGCCGGATCATCCGCCTTTTCGAGCAGATCGTTGAAATTGGCGGCAATGATATCGCGGGTGCGGGAGAAGATGCCCATCAGGTTGGCTCCAGCAGAATATGGGATGGTGAAAGCGGCGGACGGCTGCGTGGCCGGGACCGTGTGATTGTCCGTCTGGCGTAGCGCACCCAGCTCGATATCGAAACGGGATGCAGAGCCCCTGCTGACCAGAGGCCGCGCAGGGGTGTCGGCGCCCATCAGGCGAACTCACCCGTGACGGCGGCGCTTGAGGTGACGACCTGTGGCGCGGCTGCGGACGCCGCCAAAGTAGCTGGGCGCGTGAGCACGGCCAAATTGAGCGCGGCCATGGCGGCGATGCTGATCAGCGCCGCGCGGCCGAGCTGGGTCGAGAAGAAGCGGGCAGTGTACATCGGGTATCTCCTGAATGCGTCCCCGTTGGGGCGTTACCAAATGCATAGCATGGGGTGTGCCAATTGGCGAAACGGGCGGAAACGCGCGGGTTTGGGGAGAGCGCCGGTCTGGACAGGTGGTAAATATTGCCTAGACTTGGGAATTTCTGCTATGGGTTGGGACAAGATCACATGTGGGGGCACGACATGGACCGCGAAGTCCAGTTCATCGGCCAATCGGGAGCGTTTCTCGATGCGGTGGAGCGCGCCAGCCGCGCCGCGCCGATGCGCCGCCCGGTGCTGGTGATCGGCGAACGCGGGACAGGCAAGGAACTTATCGCCGAACGCCTGCACCGCCTGTCCAAACGCTGGCAGGAGCCGCTGGTGACGATGAACTGCGCCGCCCTTCCCGAAACGCTTATCGAGGCGGAGTTGTTCGGCCACGAGGCGGGCGCGTTCACCGGAGCGACACGGGCGCGCGCAGGCCGGTTCGAGGAAGCGGACAAGGGCACGCTATTCCTCGACGAGCTCGGCACGCTTTCGATGGGCGCGCAGGAACGGCTGCTGCGCGCGGTGGAATATGGCGAAGTGGCGCGGATCGGCGCAAACAAGCCGATCATGGTCGACGTACGGATCGTGGCGGCAACCAATGAGAACCTGCCGCGCATGGCCGAAGAAGGCCGCTTCCGGCCCGACTTGCTCGACCGGCTGAGTTTCGAAGTGATCACGCTCCCCCCGCTGCGCGTGCGCGAGGGGGATATTGCAGTGCTTTCGGACTATTACGGGCGGCGCATGGCGGCGGAGCTGGACTGGCCATCGTGGCCCGGCTTTGCCGCACATGTCAGCCGCGCAATGGAAGACTATGCCTGGCCGGGCAATGTGCGCGAGCTGCGCAATGTGGTTGAGCGCGCGGTCTACCGCTGGGACGATGCCGAGCGCGCCATCGGGCATGTGCAGTTTGATCCGTTCGAAAGCCCGTGGCGACAGGCGGAGACCGCGGCAGCGCCAGTGAAGGCGGTGTCAGCCGGGAGCGGAAGCCCTGCTCCGGCGGTCCCGCACGATTTGGATGGCGTGGCAGACTTGCGCGCAGCGGTGGACGGGCACGAGCGGGCTATCCTGGAACACCACTTGGGGCGCAACCGCTACAACCAGCGGCAGACGGCGAAGGCACTGGGGCTGACCTATGACCAACTGCGGCACTGCCTGAAGAAGCATGGGCTGCTGGAGAGGGGCGAGCAATAAGCAGGGGCCCAATAAATAGGGACCCAATAAATAGGGACAGGCCAAATTCTCAGTCCGCCGGCGCACTCAGCGCGATGCGATTGCCTTCGCTGTCCTCGATCTCGGCCACAAACCCGGCCTCGCCGATGTCCTTCTTCGGATAGAGCACCTTGCCGCCATGGGCGAGCGCACGTTCGAGGACGGGTTCGATCGCCTGCACATCGAAGTAGAGGATCGCGCCCGCTTTGGAGGGGACATAGACATCGCCCTTGGCGAGCGCGCCGCTCGCGCCGGGCTTGCCGTCTGCGCGCGGGAAGAAGGCCATGGTGTAGCCATCGACCTCCTGATGGGCGAGTTTGGTGGCAAAGACGACTTCGTAGAAGCGGACCGCACGGTCCATGTCTGTCACCGGGATTTCGAAATGGACGACAGGGTTCATGGCAGACCTTGGCGTGAGGCTGTTGGCGCAGAGCGCGAGCGCGAGGGCAATGGGGAGGACAAAGCGCATGGTCCGAGGTCTTCCTCAAGGACGCATAGCTTGTCAATCAGGCTGCTTTGCGCGGGCGGGCGAAACCTTCTAACGCAGGCCACGATGCCGCTTACTCGCCTCACCTTGCGCCACTTTCGCAACCATGCCGCGACCCGGCTGGAAGGGACCGCGCGCTTCAATGTGCTTATCGGGGAGAACGGTGCGGGGAAAACCAACGTGCTGGAGGCGCTCTCGCTGCTCTCACCGGGGCGGGGCCTCAGGCGTGCGCATCCGGCGGAAATGGCGGGGCGCAGCGGGGATGGCAGCTTTGCCGTGAGCGCGGAACTTGAGGGCGGCGCGGTCGCGCTGGGCACCATGACCACGCCCCCCGCGCCCGGGCGGCGGACGGTGCGCATCAACGGCGCGGAAGGCCCGGCATCGCGGTTAGCCGAGTGGCTTTCCGTCACCTGGCTGACCCCGGCAATGGACCGGCTGTTTGCCGAAGGCGCGGGCGCGCGGCGGCGGTTTTTGGACCGGCTGGTCTTGGCGGTGGAGCCGGGACATGCGCGTGCAGCGAGCCGCTATGAAACCGCGCTGCGCGAGCGGAACCGGCTGCTGGAAGGCCCGGGCGAGCCCGATGCGCTGTGGCTCGACGGGATCGAGGCCGGGCTAGCCGGGGCTGGTGCGGAGCTTGCGCAGGCACGCAGATCCTTGATTCTGAGGCTTTCGGGGGCTTTGCAAGCGCTGCCCGAAGCGCCGTTTGCCCGGCCAGCCTTGGGCTATGCAGCGGGGGGGCCGGTGGAAGCGCAGGCGCTGCGCGAGGCCCTGCGCGAGGGACGGCGTCGCGACCGCGCGGCGGGGCGCACATTGGTCGGCCCGCACCGCGATGATCTGGCGGTGACTTTGGCGGTAAAACAAGCGCCTGCGGCGGATTGTTCAACCGGCGAGCAGAAGGCGATGCTCATTTCGATCGTGCTGGCGCATGCCGCGCTTTCGGGCGGCGAGCGGCCGCAACTGCTGCTACTCGACGAGATCGCCGCACACCTTGATCCGCTACGGCGAGCGGCGCTCTATGAGCGGTTGGCCGAAGCGGGCGCACAAGTGTGGATGACCGGGACTGAACTGGCCCCGTTTGACGGGCTGGGCGCGGATGCGGCGGTGTGGCGCGTGGCCGATGGGGCGGTGGCGCGGGTTTAGACCTGAAGAGCCCACCCCGACCCCTCCGGCAAGCGGTAGGGGAGAAGCAAGGGTCAGGCAAAGACGTCGATGCTCGAGGGATCGAGCGGATCGGGGCCGAACCGGTTGGGGCCGGTGGTGCCCTTGAGGCACATGAAAATGAACACGATCAGGCTGCCCACATAGGGAATGAAGCCCAGCAGGATCATCCAGCCAGAGCGGTCCTGATCGTGGAAGCGGCGCACTTGCACCGCGATGGAGGGGATGATTGAGGCCAGGCCCCAGATGACGATGAGGGCAGCACCCAGCCAGAACCCGGCACCGGGCGTCCCATCCCCGTCCGTGCCGGGCACGCCGCCTGCGATCATAACAAAAACTGCAACAGTTGCGACAACGACAGACAGTAGCGTGAACATCCAGTATTCACGGCGGCAAGAACGCCCGCTGAAATCGGCATAGCGACGATAGGGCATCAGCATCCATTCCATGAGCGGTCCTTTTCACGGGCGCGAGCCTTCGCGCGCTAGCTCCGAATGAGCCACGGATTTATGCCCGGTGCAAGGTTCAGGGGCTCGATTTGCGAATAGATGTTGCCGCAGCCAGCGCCCTCGCCACCTCATCGCGTGTGGCTGCCACAATCTTTTCAATGCCTTGTGCATTGGGGTGAATGTGATCTTCAAGCATCAACAGGTCGTTGCCGATCACGGCCTGCAGAAAGAAAGGCACGAGCGGGGCTTTATGCTTCTTCGCAAGTGCCGGGTAGATCGGATTGAAAGCGCTGACATAATCCTTCCCCATGTTGGGCGCGGCAAGCATGCCGGTGAGCAGCGCGGGAATCTGGCGTTTGCCGAGTTCGGTGAGGATCGCATCGAGATTGGCGCGGGTCTGCGCTGGCGGGAGCCCGCGCAGCATATCGTTTCCGCCTAGGCCGACGAGGACGAGCGCGGGTTTCACCTTCTGGCCGTCCAGCGTGAACGTAAGGCGCGCAAGGGCGGCGGCGGTGGTATCGCCCGAGACACCGGCGTTCACGACGCGGGCCTTCACGCCACCCGCATTGAGCGCGGCTTCGAGGCGCGGCGGATAGCCTTCGCCGGGGGCGAGCCGGTAGCCGGCGTAGAGGCTGTCTCCAAAAGCGAGGATCACGGGAGCGTCTACCGGGATGGCGGCTGTGGTTAAGTCTTTCGGGGCTTCGGGCGCGGAGGCGGGTTTGGTGCAGGCCGCGAGGGCAAACAGAAAGCAAAGGGCGATGCGGCGCATCTGGGGTCCTCAAGGGCTAGGTTGCGAGGTGCAACCGATCCGTGTCATTACCGCGGAGTGACTATTTCCGCCACCCGTTCGCCCATCATCGAAGCCCGTGATCTGACGCTGAGCCTTGGTTCGGGCGAGGCGCGGGTCGATATCTTGCGCGGGGTGAGCCTTTCGGTCATGCCGGGCGAGACCTTGGCGATGCTCGGACCTTCGGGTTCGGGGAAGAGCTCATTGCTGGCGGTGCTGGCAGGGCTGGAGCGCGCGAGCGGCGGCTCGCTCACGGTGGCGGGCGAGGACTTTGCGGCGCTGAGCGAGGACGCGCTGGCGACAGCGCGGCGCGGGAAGATCGGCGTGGTACTGCAGGCGTTTCACTTGCTGCCGACGATGACTGCGCTGGAAAACGTGGCGACGCCGCTGGAGCTGGCCGGGATACCGGGCGCGGCGAACCGGGCGGCGGCAGCCTTGGAGGCGGTCGGGCTCGGCCACCGGATGCGGCATTATCCGGCACAGCTTTCAGGCGGTGAGCAGCAGCGCGTGGCAATTGCCCGCGCGCTCGCGCCCCGGCCCGCGCTGGTCTTTGCCGATGAGCCGACCGGCAATCTTGATCACCGGAACGGCGATGCAGTGGCGGACCTCCTGTTTGCGCGCGCTGCAGAAGCCGGGGCGACCCTGCTGCTGGTGACGCACGACGAGGCCTTGGCCAGGCGCTGCCAGCGGATCGTGCGGCTGGAGGACGGGCGGATCATTTCGGACGCAGCATCGTGAACAGCTGGACTTTGGCCTGGCGGCTGGCGCGACGGGGGCTGGACTGGCGGTTTCGCGGGCTGCGGCTCTTGATCGTGTGTTTGGTGCTGGGAACCGCGGCACTGGCGGCAATCGGTACGCTGACCGGCGCGATCGGCGGGGAGCTGGCGACGCGCGGGCAGGCGATTCTGGGCGGCGATTTGCAGCTGACGCTTTCGGGGCGCGAGGCCTCGAAGGAAGAGATAACCGCGATGCACGCGCTGGGGACGGTTTCGCAAGGCGCGCGACTGCAGGCGATGGCGCGGCGAGCAGATTCGTCGGAAGATGCGGTGCCGGTGGCGATCAAGTCGGTCGACGCGCGCTGGCCTTTGTATGGCCAGTTCCGCGTCGATGGTGGGCGCGCAGCGGGTGCGCCGCAGGGCATGTCGGCATGGATCGCGCCGGGGGCCGCGGACCGGCTGGGAGTGAAGCCTGGCGAGCAGATCAAGATCGGCAGTGCCACGCTCACTATCGGCGGGGTAATCGCGAGCGAGCCGGACCAGCTTTCCGAAGGCTTTGCACTGGGGCCGACAGTGATCGTAAGCGACGAGGCGCTGACGGCATCCGGCCTCGTGCAGGTCGGCAGCATGGCGCGGTGGAAATACCGAGTAAAGCTGCCGGAAAAAGCCGATCCAACGGCGCTGACCGAGGCGTTCAAAGCGCAATTCCCCGCTGGCGGGTTTGATACGCGCACCCGCGACAAGGCCTCGCCGGGGATCGACCGGTTCGTAGAGCGCATGGGGCAGTTTCTGGTGCTGGTGGCGCTGGCGGCGCTGGGGATTGCCGGGATCGGGATTGTGGGCGGGGTTTCCTCATACCTTGAGGCGCGGCGGGCGAGCATAGCAACGCTCAAGATTCTAGGCGCGGGCGCAGCGGATATTGTGCGCATCTATCTGCTGCAGATTGCAGCGGCGGCGGGAGCGGCGATTGCGCTGGGGCTGGCCTTGGGGGTCTCGATCACGCCGCTCTTGGCGCGGGCGCTTTCGGGGCTGTTGCCGATACCGCCGGGGTTTACTTTGGACGTGGGCGCGCTGGCGATCGCCGCCGCTTATGGCCTGCTGATCGCGCTCTCTTTTGCCGCGCCGCCCCTGCTGGCCGCGCGGCGGGTGCCGGCAATGGCTTTGCTACGCGCGCGAGTGGCGCCGGTGGGTGGGCGCTGGAAGCTGGCCAAGCCGCCGCTTTGGGTGCTGCCAGTGGGCTTGGGCCTTGGCGGGATTGCCGCGCTGGCGGTGCTGACATCACCGCAGCCGTGGCTCGCGTCGGGCTTCCTTGGCGGGGCGTCGGTAGTATTCGCCCTGCTCGCGCTGCTGGGCCAAGGGCTGGCGTGGCTCGCAGCGCGGGTGCCTCGCCCCAAGGGAGCGATCCTGCGCATGGCGCTGGCCAATCTGCACCGGCCCGGCGCTCAGACGGCGGCGCTGGTGGTGGCGCTGGGCTTTGCGCTTTCAGCCTTCGTGCTACTCGCGGTGATTGAGACCTCGATCGATGCCAATATTGCCAGTCGCATTCCGGTGCGCGCGCCCGATTATTTCGTGCTCGATGTGCCGCGCGGGCAAGGGGTGGAGACGTTCAAGGCCTTGGTGCACACCGCTGCACCGCGTGCGGAAGTGCGGATGGTGCCTTCGATGCGCGGAGCGGTGCTGGCCTATGGGCCGGAAGCAACGATGACCGAAGTGGCCAGCCTCAAGACCATTCCAGAGGATTCGTGGCTGCTGCGCGGCGACCGTGGGCTGACTTATGCCGACGCCGTGCCGCAGGGCAACGTGCTGACCGAGGGCCAATGGTGGCCCAAGGGCTATGCGGGCGAACCGCTGGTTTCGGTCGATGCCGATCAGGCCAAGGCCATCGGCCTGAAAGTGGGCGACACGCTGCGGATCAGCCTTCTCGGCACCGAGCGCAGCGCGCGGGTGGCGTCGCTCAGGCAGGTCGACTGGACTTCGTTCGGGTTCAATTACGCCTTGGTGTTCAGCCCCAATGCGCTGGTGGACGCGCCGCACAGCTATGCCGCGACGATTACCCTGGCCGCGCCAGAAAAGCGCGATGCCGTAAGGCGGGCGATCCTTTCGGGGCTGGTGCGCGCGCTCCCGGAAAGCTCGGTGATCGAGGTGGGTTCGGTGCTGGGGCAGGCGCGCACTTTGCTGGGGCAGATGGGCACGGCGGTGTTTGCCGCGGCAAGCGTGGCGGTGCTGGCGGGGCTTGCGGTGCTGGCGGGCGCGATCGCGGCGGCGCGGGCGGCGCGACAGTATGACAGCGTAATCCTGCGCGTCCTGGGCGCGAGCCGGGGGCAATTGCTCGCGCTGCTGCTGGCGGAATATGCGCTGCTCTGCGCGGTGCTGGCAGCAGTTGCGCTCTTGCTGGGCTGCGGCGCGGGGTGGCTGGTGGTGGTGGAGCTGTTCGAATTCAGCTGGGCACCCAATTGGCCGCGCGTGGCCGGCGTGCTGGCGGGCGGCACGGGGCTGGTAATGGTGCTGGCGGTGCTGGGCTCGCTCTCGGTGCTGCGGACGCGGCCGGCGGAGGCTTTGCGGGCCTTGTAAGGCTGGGCTGACTTATGGCCCCCCGTTCGGGGGAGGCTGGGTGGGGGTGACTGGAGCTTGCCAGACGGGCCGAACCCCCTCCCCCATTTCCTCCCCGCCCGGGGGGGCTAAGCTCAGCGGAACACGTCGGCGCTGCCGGGATCCTTCGGATCGGCGCCGAAGCGGTTGGGGCCGCGCGTGCCATCGAGGCACATCAGCACGAGTAGCGCGAAGCCGCCGAACAAGGGGATCAGGCCGAGCAGCAGCAGCCAGCCGGAGCGGTCCTGATCATGCAGGCGGCGGACCGAGACCGCGAGCGCGGGGATGAGCGAGGCCAGCCCGAACAGGCTGCCCAAAAGTCCCCCGCCCCCTGCCAGGCGGCTGCCATAGCCGAAGCCGGTGGGCGAGTGCGCGACCTCGTTGGTGCCGAACATCACATTGAGCGCCACCAGCACAAGCAGATAGAACAGTGCGAAGAGCCAGTATTCACGGCGGCGCGAGCGGCCAGCGAATTCGAAATAGCGCCGATAGGGCAGGATCATCCATTGCATCGCGGGGTCCTTTCGCAGCAGCAGATCTCGGCTTCAGCCATGAATCCGTGTTCAGGGCAATCCTTGGCCGCTGCGCTCCCTTGCCGCAGCGCACAATTGCAGGTATGCGCGCCGCCAAGCCCCGGCCCCACCGCCGGGCACGGCACGCTGCCTGCTGCGCGCGCCGCACCCGAGATTTCTATCGAAAGCGTTCTCATGTCCAATTCCCAGCGCAATATCGCGATTATCGCGCACGTCGACCACGGCAAAACCACGCTGGTGGATCAGTTGTTCCGCCAGTCCGGCACGTTCCGCGACAACCAGCGCATCGAAGAGCGCGCGATGGATTCCAACGATCTGGAAAAAGAACGCGGCATCACCATTCTGGCCAAGTGCACCTCGGTCGAATGGCAGGGCACCCGCATCAACATCGTCGATACGCCCGGCCACGCCGACTTCGGCGGCGAAGTGGAGCGCATTCTCTCGATGGTCGATGGCGTGATCCTGCTTGTCGACAGCTCGGAAGGCGCGATGCCGCAGACCAAGTTCGTGACTGGCAAGGCGCTAGCGCTGGGCCTGAAGCCCATCGTGGTGGTCAACAAGATCGACCGGCAGGACGAGCGCACGCAGGAAGTGCTCGACGAAGTGTTCGATCTGTTCGTGACGCTGGAAGCCAATGATGAGCAGCTGGAATTCCCGGTGCTCTATGCCTCGGGCCGCAATGGCTACGCCAGCGATGATCCGTTGGCGCGCGAAGGCACGCTGACCCCGCTGTTCCAGAAGATCGTGGACCATGTGCCTGCGCCTTCGGCCGACCCCGACGGCCCGTTCAAGTTCCTCGTGACGCTGCTGGACCGCGACAACTTCCTTGGCCGCATCCTGACGGGTCTGGTGTTCTCCGGCTCGGTCAAGACCAACCAGGCGATCCACGCGCTGGATAGCGACGGTAGGATCGTGGAGACCGGCCGCGCTTCCAAGATCATGTCGTTCCGCGGGCTGGAGCGGGTGCCAACCGACGAGGCGGTGGCGGGCGACATCATTTCGATCGCCGGCCTCACCACCGCGACCGTTTCCAACACGATCTGCGATCCCAGCGTTTCCGAACCGCTGCACGCGCAGCCGATCGATCCGCCAACGCTTTCGATGCGCTTTGCAGTGAATGATTCGCCGATGGCCGGGCGCGAGGGCACCAAGGTGACCAGCCGCATGATCCGCGACCGGCTGGAGCGCGAGGCCGAATCCAACGTGGCGATCAAGGTGACCGAGAGCGCGGACAAGGACAGCTTCGAAGTGGCAGGCCGCGGCGAATTGCAGCTGGGCGTGCTGATCGAGACGATGCGCCGCGAAGGCTTCGAGCTCGGCATCAGCCGCCCGCGCGTGCTGTTCGGCGAGGAAAACGGCAAGCGCACCGAGCCTTACGAGACCGTGGTGATCGACGTGGACGACGAGTTCGCCGGCACGGTCGTCGAGAAGATGGCGACCCGCAAGGGCGAGATGACCGACATGCGCCCCTCGGGCGGCGGCAAGACGCGCATCACCTTCTCCGCCCCCTCGCGCGGGCTGATCGGCTATCACGGCGAGTTCCTTTCGGACACGCGCGGCACCGGCATCATGAACCGGCTGTTCGAGAAGTATGGCCCGCACAAGGGCAAGATCGAAGGCCGCAAGAACGGCGTGCTGATTTCCAATGGCGCGGGCGAGGCCAATGCCTATGCGCTGGGCCCGCTGGAAGAGCGCGGCATCCTGTTCGTCGGCGTGGGCACCCCGCTCTATGAAGGCATGGTCATCGGTGAGAACGCGAAGCCCGACGACCTTGAAGTCAACCCGATGAAATCGAAGCAGCTGACCAACTTCCGCTCGACCGGCAAGGATGACGCAATCCGCCTCACCCCGCCCAAGATCATGACGCTGGAACAGGCCATCGCCTATATTGACGACGACGAGATGGTCGAAGTGACGCCGAAGTCGATCCGGCTGCGCAAGGCAATCCTCGATCCGAACGAGCGTAAGAAGGCCGGCCGGAAGAAGGAAGCGGCCTGAGTTTTCGCGCGTTAGGTGAGACAGAAAGCACGGCCGTTGCGAGCCGCCCCGTTTCGTGTGGTCGCGCCGTCCGCCCGCTGATCAGTGGGTTTTGGCTTTCGCCTGTTGCGCGGCGTGGCCCTTGCGCTGGGTGTCAATCAGATAGGCGTGGATCGCCTCGACGTCGTACTTGCTGACCATGTCGCCCATCGGGGCCATGCCGTTGCCTGCTAGCGCGCCGCCCAGCACGATGTCCTTGAACATGGCGTGGATTTCGCGCGGGAGGCGCGACAGGTCTGGCGTCACGCCGGGGCCGAACATGTGGCAGCGCGAGCAGTACTCGGTGAACTTGGCCTCGCCGTGGGCGATCTTGGCGGGCGCGGCGTTAAGCGGCGGCGGCGCGGGATAGGTCAGCGGATCGGGGCGCGCATCCGGCTGGGGGACCGGCCCACCGCCGAGCTTGAACACCAGAATGCGGTTGGTGTTGCGGTTGCGATAAGCGATGTCCGCCGGGGTGATCGGATAACTGATGCCGACCCCGCCATAACCCACCTGCACCGCGATATACTGCACGGAGCCGATCCGGTAGGTCATCGGCGCTGCCATGATATGCGAGCCGGTCTGGATCGAGACGAGCTCAGCGCCGTTGGCGGCGTTGTAGACGCGCAAGGTGCCATCGCCGCGCCCCTGCACCACGATATTGCCCGCCGTGGAGAGCACGCCGCCATCATAGCCGCGATTGCGATCGGAAGTGACCTGCTCCCACACGACCTTGCGCGCCACCGGGTCCCAGGCTTTGAGCACTTCGCGCACTACACTGGTCTTGCCGCGTTCCTTCTGGAGGTCCGCCTTCGCAGGCACTGGGCCGAACAGGCGCGTCAGCGTGGCTTCGTCGTAGGTGTCGTCAGGGATGATGCCGTTGGCGTTGAAGAAGCCTTCGAGGTGTTCGAGCTTGCCTTTGTTGGCGGCGAGATTGACCATGACGTTGGGCATGTCGACGGTGGGAATATAGACGAGGCCGGTCTTCGGGCTGAACGACATCGGGTTCCACGTGTGCGCGCCGGCCCATGAGGGATAGACGTTCTTCGGCTTGGCGGAATAATCCGCGATCTCCGTGAATTCGGGGCGGCCCGTGGCAAGATCCACGCCCTTGGCCCAGTTCACATAAGCGAAGGGATCGGCGGCGAGCAATTTGCCGGTCTTGAGGTCGAGCGTGTAAAAAAAGCCGTTTTTCGAAGCCTGCATGACAACGCGGCGGGTTTCGCCCCCGCTGCCACCATCAACGCCGACCGGCAGATTGGCGAACGTGAACTTTTGCGTTGCATCATAGTCCCACGCATCGCCGGGGGTCTCCTGATAGTACCAAGTCATCCGGCCAGATTTGGCGTTTACCGCAACGATCGAGGCGTTGAACAGGTCGTCCTGACGCTCGGCCGCGTTCTTGACGCGCGAATAGGGCGAGGCATTGGCGGTGCCGAACACGATCTGGTCGGTTTCGGCATCGTAGGAAAGACCGTCCCACACCGTGCCGCCGTTCTGGTAGCGGCCATCGTGGTTCGGCCCCCATGACTTCGCCGCCATTTCAAGTTCGGGGTGTTCGAAGGGTTGGCCCGGCGGCGGCGGCACGGTGAAGAAGCGCCACTTGAACGCACCGGTCTTGATATCCCACGCCGAAATGTAGCCGCGTGTCGAGCCGTCGCCGAGATCGGCGCCTGAATTGCCGATAACCACGGCATCGCTGGTGAGCAGCACCGCGCCGGTAGAGGCATATGTATAGGAGGTCGTGCCCCGGCCGATGATCGTGTCGGCGGTCCATTTTTCCGCGCCGGTCTTGGCGTCGAGCGCGTGGAGCCGCCCGTCCTCGCTGGCGACGAACAGCACACCATCGCGCACAGCGACGCCGCGGTTGACCGTGTCGCAGCAGGCATTGCGCGCGGAGGCCGGATCGATGCCGGGGTGGAACGTCCAAAGCAGAGTGCCGGTGACCGCATCGAGCGCATAGACGATCCCCCATACGCCCGAGGTGTACATCACCCCGTCGATGACGAGCGGAGTCGCTTCCTGCCCGCGTTCGGTGCCCATGTCATAGGCCCAGGCAAAGCCGAGCTGATGCGCGTTGCTGTCGTTGATATCGGCAAGCGATGAGAACCATGTGCCGGCAGGATCACCGCCGACATGGAGCCATTCATCCCCCGCAACCGGATGGGTGGCCGCCGGGTAGGCCGGCAAGCCAGCCTGAAGCCCAGACTGAAAAGATGACGCGGCAAGGCCGCAGGCACACAGCAGGCCCAGCAGGGGCTTACGCAGATTGATCGATACCATGGCGGCAAGTCTCCGCTGGAACGGCTGCCGTGGCAAGCGGGTATTGCGCCAGACCAAAAGGGCAGCCCGAAAGCTTCTCGCCCCGAGGACAAAAAATGCCCCTCTCGAACCGATGCAAGTCGTGGTATGAGCCCGAAGCGCTCGCCTTTTGCACGGCGAAATGCGCGTCATGGCTGCTTCCTCGGCGTGTGGGCGGGGAAGGCGTTTACACGAGGTTCAATAGCGGCAGAACCGGGAGCGGGATTATGGCATTTCACTTGAGCCTTCGTGCAATAACTCTTGGAACCCTTCTCACTCTTCTGCCGGTGGCCCCGGTCATCGCTGCAGGCGGCGGCGGAGGGGGCGGCGGCATGGCGGGGCCAAGCCAGTCTGCGCCACAGTATGATCCTGCCGCCGAGTACCAGAAGGGCATAGCGGCCTACCAAGCGCAGAACTTCAAGGGTGCGGTGACCGCCTTTCGGCACGTTATCGAAGTGGCCGCGGCGCATGCCCCGGCGCAGTATCTGCTCGGCTCGAGCTACTTGCAGATGGGCGATTTCAAGAAAGCAAAGCGGCCGCTGGAAATGGCGGTGCGCTATGATGCCGCGATGATCGAAGCGCACCGCGATCTCGGCATCGTCCAGGCGAAGCTGGGCGACGCGGCGAAAGCGACCGAGCAGCGCGACGCGCTGGGGGCGCGCAAGACGCAATGCGCGGCGACCTGCCCCGATGCGGCCACTCTCGATGCGGCGATCGCGGCGGTGGAGGCCGCGATGGCCGGAACGCCGCGGGCCTTTGCGCCGAGCCGGACGATTGAGCCGCTGGCCTCGATCGACGCGCTCTATGTTTCGGCGGTGAGCAAGATCAATGAGCACCACTACGACGAAGCCATCGCCGAACTGGAAAGTTCGATGTGGGCGGCAGGGCCGCACCCCGATGTGCTGACCTACCTCGGTTTCGCGAACCGCAAGCTGCAACGGTATGACACGGCGCGCGGCTGGTATGCGATGGCACTGGCGGTAGCGCCGAACCATCGCGGCGCGCTGGAATACTCCGGCGAACTCAAGCTGGAACTGGGCGATATTGCGGGCGCGAAAGCGCACCTTGCCCGGCTCGATAGCTTGTGCGGTTTCGGGTGCCAGCAGGCGGACGAACTGCGCCGCTGGATAAGGGAGTCGGACAAATCCGCCTCCTGACGGGGTGTGCGGGACTGGCGCTGATCCTTGCGACAAGCGCGTGGGCAGCAGCGGAGCCCCGGCTAAGCGCGCTGATCTGGACTGCGCCGGGCCATGAGGTGGCGGCGCTGACGCGCCAGCCGGCCATGTGTTCCAAGGCCAAGGCTGATGATGCCGATGTCCTGATCGGTGAGGCGCTGTTCAATGCCCCCATGCTGCTCGGCGGACAGGCGGCGCGGGCTGATATCAGCTGCGCCAGTTGCCACAGCAACGGACGGCGCAATCCGCACTTTCGGCTGGAGGGGGTTTCGGCAGGTCCCGGCACGGCCGATGTCAGCTCCAGCTTCTTCAGCCCGGCGCGGGCCAATGGCCGGTTTGACCCAAAGCCGATCCCCGATCTGGCGTACCCCGGCAGGATTTCGCGCGCGCCGACCACAGGCGATCTGGAGCGGTTCCTGCGCGGTTTAATCGTGGAGGAGTTTTCCGGACGGGAGCCATCCCGAAGCGCCCTTTCCGCGCTTGCGGCCTACGTCAGCGCGATTGGTGATTGCGGCGCAGTGCAGGAGCAGCCCCGCCGATTGGCCGACCAGGTCTTGCTGGTGCGCCTATCTGTGATGGCGGCAGGGCGTCTGATCGCGTCAGGCGAAACCGAGACGGCGGCCATTGCGGTTGCCGGCGCGCGGCATCAGCTTGGGCTGATCGACGAACGCTACGCAGGCGCTAGCCTTGACCGGGAACGCGGGCAGCTTCTCGCCGCATCGCGTGCCTTGCAACCTATCGCGCAATCGCGGGCACCTGACCCGGCCGAATTGCAGCGCTGGCTGGCAGGTTTCGATCGTGTGCTGGTGCCCCTTTTGCGCCGTTCGGAAGCGCGTTCCTTGTACAGCGAAGCCCGCGCCGTGCGGCGGGTTCGGCAGGACTGACGCTCAGAGCCGGGCTGTCGGCAAGGCGGCGACTGCGACTCATTTGTTCAGCAAAGAACGTTATAACCTGAACAAGTGCTGCAAACACTATCCCGCCAGTGTTCAGCCAACGCGGCCTAGAACAGCTTCAGACGGCAACGAATCGCAGCGGGATGGCCCGCTTACGCATCGCCAGCCGGGGAGACCGCAGATGTTCACGCCCATGAAATTGTCTGGTGCCAAGAAGGCCACGCTTGCCATCGCCCTTGCTGCCTCTGCGCTGGCGAGCGCCACCCCGGCGATGGCCGATCCCTATTACGGCCGCCACCGTGGGCGCGGCGGGGATACGGCGGGTGCGGCGATTATCGGCGGGATCATAGGCCTTGCGCTGGGGGCGATCATTGTTTCAAGCAGCAACAACAACCGCGATCGGCACTATGCCGACAGGCACCATGATCCGCGCGTGAACGGACAATGGCGCGGCCAGCCGAGCTGGAATGGCCAGCAGGGTTGGAACAATCAGCCGAACTGGAACGGGCAGCAGGGCTGGAACGGGCAGTACGACCAGCGCCACGACGGCGGCTATCGGGAAGGCTACAGCCGCGACGGTTTTCCGCAGGGCGATGACGGTTACTATGACCGGCGCGGATACCGGGAGGATCAGGGCCGGGAGAATCAGGGCCGGGAGAATCAGGACCGGGAAAACCGTGAGCCCGATGATCGCGGCAACTGATCGCAAAAGCACGGCGGCTTCATCTTCGGTTCAGGCGCCGGGCGAAGGATAGACCCAATACGCCCGCTGGTCCTCTTAGCAGCCAGATACCATGCGCAGCAGCAAGACTGGGCGAACCAGAACGGGAGACGGACGATGACGTTTTTCAAGACCGGGACATACTGGAAGACCGGGTTGGCAACCGCAGGGCTTGCCGCAGCCAGCCTTGCCTTCAGCGCGCCAGCGCAGGCGCATGGCCGGCGCGGGGGCGACGATGCCGCCATTGCCATCGGCGCGGGCGTGCTCGGCCTCGCGGTGGGCGCAGCGATCGCCTCCGACAACAACAATCAGGTCTTTTTCGATCAAGGCTATTACCCAGCGTATCCGCCCCATGGCGCGTATGCCTATCCTGTCCATCCGGGTTGGGGCGCCTATCCGGTTTATCCAGGCTGGCGAGGCCCCATTTATGGCGGGCCGGTATTCCGCGGCTATGACCCGCGCTGGGATCGGCGCTGGGGTCGGCGCGGCTGGCGCGGCAATCCCCGTTGGGGTCATCGGGGAGGCGGCTGGCGCGGCCGGTAAACGTCTCGCTGCCTAGGGCTTTAGGCCCGCCTGACCGCTCCACGATAACCCCGGCCGCACCGGTTGCGCTTCCTGCCCCGCGCGGCGCGGCGACCGGTGCAACTACCCCCTCCCCGTTCCCCTCAACCTCCTCCCCCAGCTTCCCCCGCTCGGGAAAAGGCCCTATGGGCACAGGCATGGAAGCCGCCGACATGAATGCAGCGCCCGCAGCGGCCGAGCGAGATGCGCAACAGGCCGCTCCGCACGTTGCCCCCCAGGATGCACCGCTTCGGGGGCTGCGCGTTGCGCTGTTCAGCGGAAACTACAACTATGTGCGCGATGGGGCCAATCAGGCGCTGAATCGGCTGGTGGGCTATCTCCAGCGGCAGGGCGCGGCGGTGCATGTCTATGCGCCCAAAGTGAAAAACCCCGCATTCGCTTCGATGGGCAAGCTGATCGGGCTGCCCTCGATCCCGATGCCGGGGCGCGGCGAGTACCGCGTGCCGATGCTGCTGGGGCGCAAGGCGCGTATCGATCTCAAGACATTCAAGCCCAATGTGGTGCACGTTTCCTCGCCCGATTTTGCCGCGCACCGCGCAGTAAGCTGGGCGCGCGCGCGGCGGCTGCCGGTGCTGGCAAGCGTGCACACCCGCTTCGATACGTATCCGCGCTACTACAACATGGCCTGGCTGGAGCCGGTGCTGACCGCGCTGCTGCGCCGGTTCTATCGGCGCTGCGATGCGCTGGTCGCGCCGTCTGAATCGATGGCGCAAGTGCTGCGCGAAGAGCGGATGAGCTATGACATCTCGCTGTGGTCGCGCGGGGTGGACCGCGCGATCTTCAACCCCGGCCGCCGCGATCTGGAATGGCGGCGCGGATTCGGCATTGCCGACGACGAGGTGGTGATCGGCTTCCTTGGCCGGCTGGTAATGGAAAAGGGGCTCGACGTCTTTTCGGACACGATCGACCAGCTTGTGAGGCGCGGCGTGCCGCACCGGGTGATGGTCGTGGGCGAGGGCCCGGCGCGCGCTTGGTTTGAGGCGCGGCTACCCGGCGCAGTGTTCACCGGCTTTCAGGGCGGTAAGGATCTGGGCCGCGCGGTGGCGGCGATGGACGTGCTGTTCAATCCGTCAGTCACCGAAACGTTCGGCAATGTGACGCTGGAAGCCATGGCCTGCGCCGTTCCCGTGGTGGCGGCGGCGGCGACGGGCAGCCAGAGCCTAGTGACAGACGGGGTGTCCGGTCGGCTCATCACCCCCGGTGCGCTGCACGATTTTGCCGAGGCCTTGCGCGCCTATCTCGCCGATCCAGACTTGCGCGCCCGGCACGGCGCGGCAGGCGAACTGCGTGCGCAAGATTTCAGCTGGGACGCGATCAATCAAGTGGTGGCAGACACATACGTGCGGCTGATTCGCCAGAAAAACGCGCTGCGTTCAGCCTAGCATGCCCTAGGCCGCCATGCTGCGCGCATAGACCAGGAACACCAGCAAGCCCCAGATCACCCGCGTGATGACAAGCGGCGGGCTCTCCGGCGGGAGCAGCAGCAAGCCGGCCAGCGAGCCCCACACGCCCAGGGCCCAGAAGGCGGTGAGCCAGGCGGGGAACCCAGCCATGTAGGCGGCGCTGGTGGCTCTCATGCTACCGCCGACGCAGTAAGTTTCGCGGGAGAGTTTCGACATGAGATAATTGTAGCAGCCGAACAGGTTCCACAGCAGGCGCAGCACGGCGACGATCGAGAGATGCAAGAATGCGACAGGTTTGGCGTTCAGTCCCATGGGTGATTTCCCCGATTGCGACATGAATCATTAGCTGATGCCGCAAGGCGGGCTCTTGCAATCAGGAGCCGGGTGCTCAGGACATATCGGTCCAATCGTAGGTCAGCGGCGCTTCACGGAAGGCTAAACGGTCAATGTGGCGCTCGACCGCGCCCTTGAGCCCATCGCGCTGGTCGGGTTCACTGGCGGCGATGTGGCACTCGAGCATGCCTGTGTGCGCGGAAAAAGTGACCACCGCATCGCCCGGCCATGATGCGCCGCGCGCATCGCGGGGGAAGGTAACGGTGCCCTGCTGCGCATCGAACGTGACGGCGAGGTTGTGCTCCCAATGCTTGCAGACCTGCTGGAGGTATTTGCTGGCGTGGGCGGTGGGGACTTTGGCTGTGGCGCTGCTCATTGGGCACCTCTGAGGCGTTCGATCTTGCGGGCCGCTTCATCCAGAATATCGGCGATCTGGTGAGCGGTTTCGCCTTCGATCCCGGCGGCGGTCTTGTGACGCAGCGCTAGCATGAGATTGGCCACGGCGCGGCGCAGCGGCGGGCTGCTGCCCCGACCTTGGGCGTCGCTGCGGGCCTTGGCGAAATCGCCGAGCCGTTTCACCACGGCTTCGGCGTCGGCCACCCGGGCAGCGAGTTCGCTGCGGCCGACGTCAGTGATGGTGAAGGCCTTGCGCGCGCTCTCACTTGGCACTTCTGTGATCATGCCTTCATCCGCCAACAGCGCGAGCGTGGGGTAGACCACGCCGGGGCTGGGGGCATATTCACCGCCCGCGAGTTCTTCGATGGCCTTGATTAGTTCGTAGCCGTGGCGGTCCTGTTCATCCAGCAGGAGGAGCAGCAGCAAGCGCAGTTCGCCGGGGCCGAACATGCGGCCTCGAAGGCCGCCCCTTCCGCCTCGGCGTCCACCGAATGGCGGTTCGTCGCTGTCCCAGCCCTCGCCCCATCCGCCGCCCCACCCGCCGCCGCGATGGCCCCAACCGCCGCCAAAACCCTTGGCCATCATCTTCATGCCGAGTCGCTGCATAGGGCCCTGCCAATCCCCATGATTGTTGTGTCTATCGGATCGCATTTCATATCCTTGATGCTTCATAATGGTTCTAAGATATATCTTTAATTACTCCTTACAAGTGCGTGGATGCAAATTCAGGCGCAGACGCCTATTCCATGCCGCGCATGTCCGATCTGTTTGCCCCTGCACCTGCCGAAACCCCGCGCGAGCGCGCGCCCGATGATGCGCCGCTGGCCGAGCGGCTGCGTCCTGGGACCCTTGCGGAGGTTGTCGGGCAGAATCATCTGACCGGGCCGGAAGGCGCGATCGGGCGTATGGTGGCGGCGGGCAAGCTGTCCTCAATCATTCTGTGGGGGCCGCCGGGCACGGGCAAGACCACCATTGCCCGTCTGCTCGCCGATGCAGTGGGCCTGCGCTACATCGCTATAAGCGCAGTGTTTTCAGGGGTCGCGGACCTCAAGAAGGTGTTTGCCGAGGCCGAGGCCATGGCGCAGATCGGGCGCAAGACGCTGCTGTTCGTGGATGAGATCCACCGCTTCAACCGTGCGCAGCAGGACGGGTTTCTGCCCTATGTCGAGAAGGGCACTGTCACGCTGGTTGGGGCTACGACCGAGAACCCGAGCTTTGCGTTGAACGCAGCGCTGCTGAGCCGCGCGCAAGTCCTGATCCTGCACCGGCTCGATGCGGCGGCGCTGGGCGAACTCCTGGAGCGAGCGGAAGAGACGACGGGCCTGCGCTTGCCGCTCACCCCCTCGGCGCGCGAGTCGCTGATTGCTTCGGCCGATGGCGACGGCCGGTTTCTGCTAGGGCAGGCCGAAACACTGTTCGATGTGTCGCTGCCCGCGCCGCTAGGGCCGGCGGAGCTGGGGGCGTTCCTGATGCGGCGCGTGGCCGTGTATGACAAGGACCGCGACGGGCACTACAACCTGATTTCCGCGCTCCACAAGGCGCTGCGCGGATCGGATCCGCAAGCCGCGCTCTATTACATGGCGCGGATGCTGACGGCGGGCGAGGAGCCGCTCTACGTGCTCCGGCGGCTGGTGCGCTTCGCCAGCGAGGACATTGGCCTCGCCGATCCGCAGGCGCTGTTGCAGTGCCTTGCCGCGAAGGATGCGTTCCAGTTTCTCGGTTCGCCGGAGGGTGAACTGGCGATCGTGCAGGCGTGCCTCTACCTCGCGACCGCGCCCAAATCGAATTCGGCCTATGCGGCGCAAAAGGCTGCGTGGGCGAGCGCGAAGGAAACCGGCTCCCTCGCGCCCCCCGCACATATCCTCAACGCGCCGACCAAGCTGATGGAGGACATCGGTTACGGCGCTGGATATGCCTATGACCATGAGGCCGAGGACGGCTTTTCGGGCGCGAACTACTGGCCCGAAGGGATGCGCGCGCAGGCGTTCTACAGGCCGGTGGAGCGCGGTTTCGAGCGCGAGATTTTGAAGCGGCTGGAGTGGTGGGAGAAGAAGCGGCGTGAGCGGCAGGGATGACTGAGGGACGGCAATTCGACGCTTTCGTATGCATCGACTGGTCTGGCGCGGCCATGGCGCGGCCGCCGGGGCTGGCGGTGGCGTGGTGCGAACCGGGACAGCGCGCGCCGGTTTTGCTGAAGCCCACCGGGGGCTGGACGCGCCCCGGCGTGCTGGCATGGCTGGAAAAGCACGCTGCACAGGGCACGAGGATGCTGGTGGGCCTTGATCTCTCACCTGGGCTACCCTTTGCCGATCACGGCGCGTATTTCCCCGGCCATCCCGACACTCCGCCTGCCGCGCGCGCGCTGTGGGCCATGATCGACCAGCTCTGTGCGGACGAGCCGCACCTGTCCGCGTCCAC
Organism: Sphingomonadaceae bacterium; assembly: GCA_947442095.1. Taxonomy (GTDB): domain Bacteria; phylum Pseudomonadota; class Alphaproteobacteria; order Sphingomonadales; family Sphingomonadaceae; genus Novosphingobium. The sequence continues at coordinate 926 of CANEVG010000001.1, read as the reverse complement.
GTTTCCGCTGCGCGAGGGCCTGCGTGATCATTTCCGCAATCACGACCAGACCGGACGCGCGTTTGGTTCGGGCGGCGGGCGCCTGCGGCTGGTGGAGCACCGCCAACGTCTGGCAGGAGTGAACCCGGTGAGCTGCCTCAATCTGGTGGGCGCGGCGCAAGTCGGCAAATCGAGCCTGACGGGGATGCGGATGCTGCACCGATTGGCGGGAGCGGTGCCGGTCTGGCCGTTTGACCCCGTGCCCGTGAGCGGCCCAGTGGTTGTAGAAATCTACACCTCGATCGCCGCGCGTGCAGGCGGCATCCGCAAGGGGCGCAGCAAGATCCGGGATGCCGAAACGCTGGACGCGGTTCTGGGCGCACTGGATTCCGATCCGCACCGCACGCTGTCAAAGTACGACGATCACAGCACTGATGCGCTGATCACCGCAGCATGGCTGCGCCGCGCTGCGCACGATCCGGCCCTGTGGAGCCCCGAAGGCCTGACCCCCGAAATTGCGCAAACCGAAGGCTGGACCTTCGGGGCCACCTGACGCTATGGGAATGTGAGTGCCGGCTTAGCTCAGTTGGTAGAGCACCTGATTTGTAATCAGGGGGCCACGGGTTCGAATCCTGTAGCCGGCACCATAAAAATCCATCATTATAAATACTTAAATGTCAAGAAGCGCGGGGCCGGTTGATCGAATTATCGCTTTAGGTAACCAACTAGGTAACCGCCCCTGCTTGCGTCCTTATTCCCCCGGATCAGCAATCAGACCCTCCGGTCCGTTGCCGATCGGGAATAGGGTGTCGACGCCGTCCTCGTCGCACTGCCCGCCCGGATCATCGTCCTCGCGCGCGCGTACTGGTCCGCCATTACTGAGCAGGAAAAATGCGCGGCCCCACTCGCGCAAGTGCAGTCTTTACGTTGCCCTCAGGTCAGGTTCT